>USCJ01000128.1 GCA_900553215.1 uncultured Collinsella sp. | reverse complement strand
GCTACATGGCCAAGATGGACGTGCTCGATTACGGCGGAGCCAAGGATGAGGTCATGGAGCTCATCCACGCCGCCAACCACTACATCGAGGACTCCGAGCCCTGGGCACTTGCCAAGGACGAGGCCAAGGCTGACGAGCTGGCGTTTGTGATCTACAACCTGCTCGAGGCCATCCGCATTGCCGCTCACCTGCTGATGCCGCTCATGCCTCAGACCTCTGTCGAGGCCCTGCGCCGCCTGTCCTGCGAGAACGAGGCCGCGACCGACGACCTCAAGGGCATTTGCGCTTGGGGCCTGCTTGCTGGTGGTCAGCCCGTCGAGAAGGGCGATCCGCTGTTCCCGCGTCTGGCGTAGAGACCGCGCGAGCGCCATATCGGCAATTTGCTGTTTAGATGTAAGGGCATGGCCGCAACGGTCCATGCCCTTTCGTTTCAAGACGCCGCCATCATGCTAAGGAGGCAACTATGACAACTTCGCCTTTGGCAAACCCCACGGCAACAAGGGAGCTGCTGGAGGAGTTTGGCCTTGCGACCAAGCATCGCCTGGGCCAGAACTTTCTAATCGACAATCATGTGATCGAGCGTATCTGCGAGCTTGCCGAGCTTGCAGGTGACGAGCGCGTACTCGAGGTGGGTCCGGGTTGCGGTACGTTGACACTTGCGTTGCTGCAGGAAGCGGCGTGCGTTACGTCCATTGAGGCCGATCCTGAGCTCGAACCGGTGCTCGATGCCCATGCCGCCGACTATGCCAACTTCCGCTTTATCATGGGCGACGCGCTCAAGGTGACGCCGGGGCAGATTGAACAGGCTGCAGGCGGTGAGCCGACGGTATTTGTCGCGAACCTGCCCTATAACGTGGCGGCGACGATCATCCTGCAGTTCTTCCAGACGATGCCCGCGCTCAAGCGTGCCGTGGTCATGGTTCAAAAGGAGGTTGCCGATCGCATTGCCGCAGTGCCGGGCAACAAGACCTATGGCGGCTATACGGCAAAGCTTGGCCTGTATGCGCAGGTGACGGGTCGCTTTGAGGTGCCGCCGCGTTGCTTTATGCCGGCGCCACACGTGGACTCGGCCGTCGTGCGTATCGACCGTGTTGACGGTGTGGTGCCCGAAGGACTCGATCGCGAATTTGTGGCCCGTGTGATTGACGCTGCATTTGCTCAGCGTCGCAAGACCATCCGAAATTCCATGAGCGCCAACGGCTTTGCCAAGGACGTGCTCGATGCCGCCTTTGAGGCTTGCGGTATCGCACCCACCACGCGCGCCGAGACGCTCGGCGTCGCCGACTTTGTGTACCTGGCTCGGGAGCTTTCCCATGACGCTTAATGCCGAACGCGTGACGTTTACCAAGAAAAAGAAGATGGTTGCTTGTCCCGTGCCCTTGGCACCGCTTGCCGACACGCATGCGCATCTGCTTTCGTTCTGGGGCAAGGATGTGCCCGAGACACTCGTGCGTGCCAAGGCGGCAGGCATCGACCTGTTGGTGACGGTCTTCGACCCTATCGCCGACAAGCGCAGCGTGACGGACTATAGCGACTGGCTCGTGCGCGAAATTCTGCCGATGCAGGATATCCCGCAGATCAAGTATCTTGCCGGCGTGCATCCGTATGGCGCGCCGGACTATACCGACGACATTCACGTGCAGGTTGTTGCTGCGCTTGATGACCCTTTGTGCGCCGGTATTGGCGAAATCGGTCTGGACTACCACATGGATTACGACGACGACATCACGCCGGCACCCCATAACGTGCAGATTGACTGCATGGCGCGCCAGCTCGAAGTCGCCGTGCGCTGCAATGTGCCGGTGGAGTTGCACCTGCGGCACGAGGACTCGGATGGGGAGCGCACCTCGCATATGGATGCGTACAACGTGCTTCGTGAGGTGGGCGTGCCCCAGGCCGGTTGTGTGCTGCACTGTTTTGGCGAGGACCGCGCCACGATGGAGCGCTTTGTGGAGCTGGGCTGCTATATCGCCTATGGTGGTGCGGCCACCTTTAAGCGCAACGACGACGTGCGCGAGGCATTTGCGGCAACCCCACTCGATCGAATTTTGTTCGAGACGGATTGCCCGTATATGGCTCCGGAGCCCATCCGCGGTCTTGAATGCGAGCCCGCAATGATCTCCATTACGGCAAACGCGCTGGTTAACGACCGTGTCGATCGCACTGGTGAGGACGCCGAAACAATCGCGCATGCCGCTTGGGAAAATGCCTGCAAACTTTTTCAAAAATAGTTCTTGCGTTCGCGGTGGCGCTCCGTTATTCTAATTCCTGCACGCGGGCGTGGCGGAATTGGCAGACGCGTACGGTTCAGGTCCGTATGGGGGCAACCCCATGAAGGTTCAAGTCCTTTCGCCCGCACCATTGATTGAAAGAGCTCCCAGCAATGGGGGCTTTTTTGTTATGCACGATCTCCTTGGACGGGTATCCTAATGCCAACGTGTGCCTATCAGAGGAGAGACCATGCTGTTTTCCGGTATCATCGCCGCCCTTACCAGCCTTTTGATTCCCATCATCATCCTGTTGCTGCTGCTCCCCAACGCCTGCTATGTCGTTGAACAGCAGCATGCTGTGATCATCGAGCGCCTGGGCAAGTTCAACCGCATCGTCAACGCGGGCTTCCACATAAAGGTGCCCGTGATCGACCGCAAAGCCGCCACGGTGAGTCTGCGCACCATGAAAAACGGCTTTGGCATCGACGTTAAGACCCAGGACAACGTGACTATCGGCCTTGAGGTCTCTGCTCAGTACCACGTGAGCTATGACATGGGCGCCGGCCCGGCAGATTCGGGCATCTACAAGAGCTACTACATGTTGCAGGAGCCCGTCGACCAGATGCGTGACTTCATCACCGATGCCCTGCGCTCTTCCATCCCCGTCTACACGCTCGATGAGGTCTTTGCCAAAAAAGACGATATCGCCAAGGACGTCAACGCCACCGTGTCCGAGCAAATGGCCGCCTACGGCTTCACCCTCGTGTCGACACTTATCACCAAGATCGCGCTGCCGACCGAGGTCGAGAACTCCATGAACGACATCAACGCCGCCCAGCGAAAGCGCGCCGCTGCGCAGGAGCTCGCCGAGGCCGATCGCATCAAGCGCGTTACCGAGGCGACCGCCGAGGCCGAGGCAATGGAAAAGGCGGGCGAGGGCATCGCCAACCAGCGCAAGGCCATCGCGCTGGGCATCAAAGATTCGCTCGAGATCATCCAGGAGACGGGCGTCGGTAACGACGAGGCTAACCAGCTGTTCATGTTTACGCAGTGGTCCGAGATGATGACGGAGTTCGCTCGCACGGGTAAAACCTCGACGGTCGTGCTGCCAAGCGATTTCTCGCAGTCGGCCTCGATGTTCGAGCAGATGCTGACTGCCGGCAAAGTTCAAAACGATTCGAAGGAGTAGGCGCGCGTGAAATACACCGTCGTTTGCGTTGGCAAGCTCAAAGAGCGCTTTTGGAAGGACGCGTGCGCCGAATACACCAAGCGCTTAGGTGCCTATGCCAAGGTAGATATGCGCGAGGTTGCCGATATCGATCCGACCAAGGCGGGCGGCGTGGATGCCGCGCGCGACAAAGAAGGCGCGGCGATTCTTGCTGCTTTGCCACCGCGGGCACATGTGATTCTGCTGGCTATCGAGGGCAAGGAGCGTTCGAGTGAGGAGCTCTCGACCCGTCTCGATGACCTCATGCTGAGAGGTAACAGCGACATCGCTTTTGTAATCGGCGGATCGGACGGCGTGAGTGTTGAGGTGCGCGCCCGCGCCGACGAGATGCTCAGCTTTGGACGCATTACCTTGCCGCATAACCTGGCGCGTGTGGTGCTGCTAGAGCAGATTTACCGTGCCTGCAAGATCAGTCGTGGCGAGCCGTATCACAAGTAGGTCGGCAATACGAAACAATAGCGTGGGACAATGACTTTCGTTTTTGAGGAACGCATCTGAGAGGACTGTGTGATATGAAGATCGGATTTGTCGGTTTTGGCAATATGGCGAGCGCTATGGCCGATGGCTGGATTGCCGCCGGCGTGGCCGCGGGCGACATGTGCGCCTGCGCAGGCCGCTACGATGCTTTGGTCGAGCGTTGCGAGGTGCGCGGCATGGTCGCCTGCCACGATGCCGCCGAGGTTGTCGCCGCATCCGATATCGTGGTCGCTGCGGTCAAACCGTACATGATCGAGAAGGTATTCGCCCCGCTCAAGGATGCTCTTGCCAAAAAGGTCGTTCTGTCGGTTGCCTGGACCTGGGACAGTGCCAAGTGGGAGCAGGTCCTGCCGGGCGTCGCGCATATCTCGACGGTGCCCAACACGCCGGTTTCGGTGGGCGAGGGCGTCATCGCCTGCGAGAAGGCTTCGACGCTTAGTGATGAGCAGAGCGCAGTGGTGCTTGATCTGCTTGGCAAGCTCGGTGCGGTGGTCGAGCTCGATACGAGCCTGCTGTTCGTGGGCGGCACGGTGGGTGGTTGCGCTCCGGCATTTGTCGCTATGGCAATCGAGGCCCTGGGCGATGCAGCGGTCAAGCACGGTATTCCGCGCGCTGATGCCTATCGCATTGTGAGCCAGATGGTGCTGGGTACGGCAAGGCTGCAGCTTGCAACTGGCCAGCACCCTGCGGCGATGAAGGATGCCGTATGCTCGCCCGGCGGCGCCACCATCAAGGGCGTCGTTGCGCTCGAGGACGCCGGCATGCGCAGCGCCCTGGTCAAGGCAATCGACGCAACCCTCCAGTAAAACCGACCAAAAAAGGACAGTTTATTTTGGCAGGTTTTTCCTGCGGTTTTGTCCTTTTAGCGAAAAG
>USCJ01000127.1 GCA_900553215.1 uncultured Collinsella sp. | reverse complement strand
GGCCCGCGTCTTGCCGAGAGCTACCTCAACGACGATGCCGTGCTCACCTGTGCCGTAAAGTCGGGAGCTAAGGCAATTCATCCCGGCTATGGCTTCTTTTCCGAGAAGGCGAGCTTCGTGCGCGACTGCGACAAGTTCGGTCTGGCGTTTGTCGGTCCTTCGGCCGAGGTGATCGACAGCATGGGCGACAAGGACGCCGCACGCCGAACGGCCGTTGCTGCGGGCGTGCCCATCGTGCCGGGCTGCGATTTGCTCAAAAGCCCCGAGGAAGCAACGGCCGAGGCCGAGCGCATCGGCTGCCCCGTGCTTATTAAGGCGCGCGCGGGCGGCGGCGGTCGCGGTATTCGCAAGGTCGAGCGCGTGGAAGATGCGGCAAAGGCGTTCATCGAGGCGCGTGCCGAGGGTGAGGCCGTTTTTGGCGACGGCGAGTGCTACATGGAGAAGTTCGTTGCGCCGGCGCATCACGTTGAGGTACAGATTATGGCCGATAAGCAGGGCCATGTGTTTTCGCTCGGCGAGCGCGAGTGCTCGGTGCAGCGCCGCAACCAAAAGCTGATCGAGGAGAGCCCCGCGCCGTGCCTCGACGGACGCGATGATATTCGCGCGCGCATGCACAAGGCCGCGCGCGACCTGGCTCGTGCCGTTGGCTATGAGGGCGCTGGCACCATCGAGTTTTTGTACTCAGATGACGGCAATTTCTACTTTATGGAAATGAACACGCGCTTGCAGGTGGAGCATCCGGTTACGGAGTTTGTGACCGATACCGACCTGGTTAAGTGGCAGCTGCGCGTGGCTGCCGGCCAGCCTCTGCCCTTTGAGCAGGAGGACGTACCGGTCCGCAACCACGCCATGGAGTGCCGCATCAATGCCGAAACGCCGGACTTTCTACCGTCATGTGGAACGGTCACCGCGTTGCGTGTGCCGGGTGGTCCGCGCGTGCGCTGGGATTCCGCCATGTTTACCGGAGCGAAAGTTCCGCCGTACTACGACTCCATGCTCGGCAAGCTCATCGTGTGCGCGCCCACGCGTGACGGTGCCATTCGCAAGATGCGCTCGGCCCTGGGCGAGCTCGTGATTGAGGGCGTGAGCGAAAATAGCGAGCTTCAGCTCGACGTGCTGGCAAACGACGAGTTTTTGTCGGGCATGTATCACACCGATCTGATGGGGCATCTCTATGCTGATGAATAGAAAAGCGAAGACGGTCAATGTCCTTGAGGGGCCGATAACCGAGTCGTGCGCCGAGTTCCCCGCGCGCCACGTGTTTGTCAAATGCCCGGAGTGCCGCCGTGTGATCGATGAGGCGCGCCTGCACGACAACCTCGAGGTCTGCCCTCGTTGCGGCAAACACTTTCGCGTGAGCGGTCGCGCGCGCATGCGCATGACGGTCGACGCGGGTACCTTTGAGGAATGGGATGCCAATCTGGCGTCGAAGGACTTCCTCTCGTTTCCCGGTTATGCCGACAAGCTTAAGAGCGTGAGCGAGCGTTCGGGCGAGCGCGATGCCGTTGTGTGCGGTAGGGGCAAAATCTGCGGCTGCGATACCGCGCTCTTCTTTATGGACGCCAACTTTATGATGGGCTCAATGGGCTCCGTGGTGGGCGAGAAGATCTGTCGTGTCTTTGAGCGCGCGGCCGAGTTGGGGCTGCCGGTCGTTGGCTTTACCGTATCGGGCGGCGCCCGCATGCAGGAGGGCGTGACCTCGCTCATGCAGATGGCCAAGATTTCTGCGGCGGTTAGGCGCCACAGCGAGGCGGGCGGCCTGTATATCACGGTGCTCACCGATCCCACGACCGGAGGTGTAACCGCGAGCTTTGCCATGGAGGGCGACATTATCCTGGCCGAGCCCGATGCCCTGACGGCATTTGCCGGCCCGCGCGTGATCGAGCAGAACATGCACAAGCGTCTGCCCAAGGGATTCCAGCGTTCCGAGTTTTTGCTGGAGCACGGCTTTTGCGATGCCGTTGTTCCGCGTGGTGAGATTGCGCTCACGGTAGGCGAGCTGCTGGCGCTGCACGAAGGGCACGCGCCCGGCCTGGGGGCACCGCATGAGATCGTGCATACGGGTCGTCGCGACAAA
This sequence comes from uncultured Collinsella sp., assembly GCA_900553215.1. Classification (GTDB taxonomy): domain Bacteria; phylum Actinomycetota; class Coriobacteriia; order Coriobacteriales; family Coriobacteriaceae; genus Collinsella. The sequence goes on along the minus strand of USCJ01000127.1, from coordinate 2,751 downwards.
AAGCTGGGACACTTGTTTAAGCGCTCGGCCGCACCAAAAAGCGCGCTCGAAATCGTCAAACAGACTCGCTCGGCGAACCGCGCCACGGCAGGCGAGATGATCTCGTTGGGTCTCGACGGATTCGTAGAGCTGCACGGCGACCGCTACTTTGGCGACGATGCTGCCGTGGTGGGCGGCATCGGCTGGAAAGACGGGCGACCCGTGACGGTTATCGCCATCGAGCGCGGTACCACGACCAAAGAGCGCATGCGTCGCAACTTTGGCATGGCGCATCCCGAGGGCTACCGCAAGGCACGTCGCCTGATGCACCAAGCCGAGAAATTTGGTCGGCCGGTTCTGTGCCTGGTTGATACTTCGGGCGCGTTTTGCGGCATCGGTGCCGAGGAGCGCGGCCAGGGCGAGGCGATTGCCCAGAATCTCATGGAGATGAGCGGCCTTAAGACGCCGATTGTCTCGGTTGTGACAGGCGAGGGTGGCTCCGGTGGCGCGCTGGCGCTGTCCGTGGCCGACCGCATCCTGATGCTCTCGAGCTCGGCCTATTCGGTCGTGAGCCCCGAGGCCTGTGCGTCGATCCTGTGGAAGGATACCGAGCGCGCGAATGAGGCCGCCGAGGCGCTTAAGCTCACGGCCCCCGATCTGTCGGCGCTCGGCATTATCGATGGCATTGTTGACGATAGGGGCCTGTCGCATGAGGAGATCGCCGGTGCCGTTATGTCCTCGGCATTTGCGGCCTTCGATACGCTTGGTCAGCTCGACGACGCGACCCTCACAAACCTCCGCTACGAAAAGTACCGCGCAATCGGTCAGTACCGCACGATGTGACAGAGGGACAGTCCCTCTGTCATGATCCAAGGCCGTGGCCCGTGTGGGTTGCGGCCTTTTTGTATCTGGGGGACAAAGTAGCTACACTACAATCCGTTTGAGCAATAGATATATAGGTAGTACCGTGGGGGCGGATGCAGATGGTCGAGTGGATTGTTCGTCGTGCGCAGGGCGACCGTGCGCGCGTGGGAACGTTGACGGGCATAGTGTGTATTCTCGCCAATGTTGCGCTTTGCGCTGCGAAGGGTGCAATTGGCGTGCTGTCGGGATCGGTTTCGATCGTGGCGGATGCCATGAACAACCTGTCCGATGCCAGCTCGAACATCGTGAGCGTGCTTGGCTTTAAGCTGGCGGGCAAGCCGGCCGACCCCGAGCATCCTTACGGACATGGCCGCTACGAGTATCTCTCGGGTCTGGTCGTGGCGGCGCTCGTGCTGCTGATTGGCGTTGAGCTGGTGAAGTCCTCGGTTGAGCGCATCATCCACCCCGAACCTGTCGAGTTCTCGCTTGCCCTGGTGGCAGTCTTGGTGCTTTCGATGATTGTTAAGCTCTGGATGGCGGCCCTCAACCAAAAGCTCGGCGATCGCATTGAGTCCGAGACGCTGCATGCGACCGCTCAGGACTCAAAGAACGATGTCCTAGCTACGGGTGCCGTGCTGGCGTGCGCAATTGTTTCGCAGGTGACGCACATCAATCTTGACGCATGGGTCGGCCTTGCCGTTGGCGCCTATATCGGCTGGAGCGGCTTTGAGCTCATCCAGGATACGGTGAGCCCGCTTTTGGGCCAGGCACCCGATCCAAAGCTGGTCAAGCACATTCGAGACAAGATCATGAGCTACCCCGGCGTTTTGGGCGTTCACGATTTGATGGTTCACGACTACGGCCCGGGCAGGAAGTTCGCAAGCGCTCACGCCGAGATGGCAGCCGAGACCAGCCCGCTGGAAAGCCACGACACACTCGACAACATCGAGCAGTCGTTTAAGGACGAAGACGGCATGATCGTCACGCTTCACTACGATCCCATTGTGACCGACGATCCAAAGGTGGCGAGCATGCGCCTGCGCATCAACGCAATGGCTCGCGAGATTGATAGCCGCCTTTCGATTCATGACCTGCGTTGCGTGCTGGGTCCTACGCACACCAACGTGATCTTTGACTGCGTGCGTCCCTCGGATCTGCAGATGAGTCCCGAAGACGTAAAGCACACGCTGGCACAACGGGTCGAATCGGAATATCCCAAGTCGGTCGCCAAGATCACGATCGACGAAGACTACGTAGGCCATACCCACGAGTAGGGCTGCGCCGGTAAAGCAAGTTATACAGAAGGGGAGAGCATGAAGCGTCTATTTCTACTCCGCCACGGTCAGACTGAATTCAACGTCAAAAAGCTCGTCCAGGGCCGCTGCGATTCTCCGTTGACCGGCCTGGGCCGCAAGCAAGCGGGAATGGCAGCCGCATGGCTCAAAGCCCACGGCGTCGTTCCCGACAAAGTGGTCTCTTCGCCCTTAGGCCGAGCCATGGACACGGCAAGTCTCGTCGCAACCGAACTCCTCGGCCCGGACGCAGCCGTCGAGCCCTGCGAAGGCATCATCGAACGCAGCTACGGCACCTTCGAAGAAGGCCCCCACGACGCCCTACCCACCGACGTCTGGGACCCCGGCGAGGACCTGATCCCATTTGGCGGAGAAGGAAGCCATGCCCTGCAGGAGCGCATGGTGGGCGCCCTCACCAATCTCATGGGCGCCGAGGGGATCGAAACCCTCCTAGCAGTAAGCCACGGCAGCGCTAGCCGCCAATTCATCAAGGCTGCAGCCCCAGAGGGCTTCGAACTCCCAGCAAAACTCCCCAACTGCGCCATCATGATCTTCGATTTTGACGAGGAAAAGTCGGGAGAAGAGGGCGACACGCCTCAATCCAAGTTCACCTTGC
>USCJ01000126.1 GCA_900553215.1 uncultured Collinsella sp. | reverse complement strand
TCGAACCCCTGACACGAGGATTTTCAGTCCTCTGCTCTACCAACTGAGCTACCCAGCCATTCGAGGTGTGCCTTGTTTCAAGGCTTGATTAGTATAACCAAGGACGCGTTCCGGTCAACCGAGAATTTTAAAAAAGTTTTTGAGCACAGCCTCGGTTCTATAAATCGGCACGTCAGAGGCATCAGCCAGCAGCAAGAAGTTTTTCACTCAGAGCCGCACGGGCAAACTCACTTGGCGTCATCCCCTCGGCAGCCGCCCGTCGACGAATGGCCTCCTTCATTCCCAGAGGAATCTTGACCGACAACGTTGCCGTCCCCTCACCTGAGAGCGGGGGCCGTCCATGCACGATCCCACCAACGGTATGTTCGCCATCCGGAAACTCTCCGCGCTCGTACGACTCGCACCACGCGTCAATCATTTCATCCGTTACAACCTGACCTTTAGCGGCCGTATACGTCTTGCCCATCATCGACCCCTTTGCCGAGCCCGTTCAATCTCCTGCCAAAATTTCTTCTGGACTGGAGACAAGGCATGAATGATAAGCCACCCACGGACAAGCTCGACCGCGACAAGCTCCACGCTTCGTCCGTCTGGGAGCCATCCAATCGCAAGCCATCTCGGCGGCTCGTCCTTCGACTCGCGACGAATGCACTCAGTAACCGCAAGCCAAGCGCTAAGCACCTGCTTTTCCGTCAGGTGCTTTTTAGCGTTGGGATGGATCTCAACATCCATGCATCTTCTCCTCCATCTTACCCAATTTCGTATGACGAAAGTCCGCTGTCGCCAATTCTTAAGCCGGCACGCGTTGGAGAGCAGGGGTCGAAACAATGATTGAAGGGCGCTCTAGTACGGCCCAGGCGCCGGGGCAGGAGCACATACGCCAGGGACGTACGTTTTCGTAGCATACGAGGACATAGCCACGTGCATCGATAAAGGCGATGTCGATGGGATAGGCCATAAAACACGTGTGGACCGAAGAGCAGCGTGGAAACGCCATGACGAGCGGCAAGCCGTTGGCGGCAACCGGACGCCGTCCCAGCATGCCGCGCAGGCGCACGACAAACGGCTCCGCCACCGCAAACTCGGCCGGCGTCCAACCCAGCCTATTGAGTGCCCGCGCGTAGGCGATGTAGGACGAGACCGCGGTCACATGACCACCCCCGGGCGCCATGGATCGACCGTCACCGCGCGCTCGTGCGACAACGTTGTCGGCGCCCCCAGCGGAACGCCAGCGATGCTGAGAGAAGTCGGCCACGGCTCATAGTGCATGGTGCAGGTGTAGGTCCTAAACGTACCGGATAGGGAGAGCAGGCCACCATCCGATGCCTCCGCGCCTTGCTCGCTCGACACTTCGATCTGCAAGTCATAGCCCTCCATGGCATTCAGAATTTGAGTCTGAACCGTCGCCGAGGCATCGGCAGAGCTTTCGTCGCCCTCCCCCTCCGACGCCACGGCGTGCGCCAACACGATGTCGGGCACCACGCGGTCGAAGCGCGCGACAGCGCTGGCAAAGATCATGACGTTGTATACGATGAGTGCCAGCACCAGCAAAACGGGCGTAACCACTGCCATCTCCACCGTCGCTTGGGCGCGCTCCTCGCGCAGACGCATGCGGATACTCATTACGACCCACCGCCCAGAGCGCCAACCAGCGTGGCGACATCGACGGTAAGCGGGATGGAGCCGCCGCCGGGCAGAGGAATCTCCGCAAGTGTGAGCACCGTACCGCTGATGGTGCGTTCGACTTGATATTCCAACGCCTCGCAAAGCGCCTTGGGATCGGTCACGCCCAACGGAATACTTCGCAGCTTGTCTTGCGCTTGAGAGAGACCGGCAATGTCAGACCCCGGACTCTTAATGACGTTGGCGGAATCGGTCAGCACCGGCTTTCGCAGGCGCAAGTCGCACGGTTCCAAACCCAGCGCCGCCACGGACGCCGAAACGGTATCGCCGAGCCACGATGCAATGGAGTCCAACGCACCGTTGCCCCCTCCTAGGCCCTTAATCATCTCGTCCATAAGTTCGTCGGCCGAACCTTGGATGTCTCCGTATCCCACAAGCAGCCGTCCCCAAACATCCATGACGCCATCGAGTACGCCGGCAACGCCACCCGAGCGTTCCTTCAATGTCGAGAAAAATCGCGAAAGCACGTTGTTTTGCGCCGTCGCCTCATCGGGCGCCAGCACCGCGGCAGAGATGGCACCGCGACTGCCAAGCTCAACCGCCGTGTTAAACGAAGAGTTAAGTTGATCGGGGCTGGTAATATCACCCGAAACTGCAAAGGCGACTACGCCGTTGCGGCCAGGTGGGGCGATACGCGGACGCTCACCGGAAAGTTCTTTGATGGCGGTATCGAACGCATTGCCCGCACGGTCGGCTTCGTCCTCGGTCTGACGCTCGAGCTCGAGCTCCTTGTTGCGACAGTCGACGTAGTCCTCCAGGGCGTCTTTAAACTTGTCAAAGTGATACTCAAAGCCGTTTTCGATAGAGGTTGAAGGCGCCGCAACAGCACCAAGCGACAAAACGCCAAAATGGCATTTGCTGCATTTATCCTGTCCATCGTAATCGGCAACCGAAGCAAATCCGCTCGGCGTCCCTTTCTTATAGTTAGGGCAGGTCGTCCCGTAATGCAGATACGCCTTGTCATCGTTCACGCTAGTCGGCCACACCGCATCGGTATAGAGTTCCGTCGCCTGAACCTCATCAGAGTTGCGCGGCAGCAGCGGAATATAGGAGGAGACCCTGTCTCCGTTCTCGGTTATATATGCCCGATCGACCTCCGCGTTCGCATAGGTATAAAACGCCTTACGCGCCGCAGACTCTGCCTTCATCTCGACACTCGAGCCCTGGGGCTTCTCATTTGTCAGACGCCAATGGTAGTAGTCCTTCGCGCGATCAAGGGCAACTTGAGGCTCCCACGTAACGCTCGATGAGTAATGCGGATTTTGAACACCGGAAAGATCCGTTAGGCTTTTTGCGCGCTCCCACATACAAGAACAGCTGCCGACCGAGCCCTTGTCAGACCCACCACAATCCGCCAGCCAAGCGCGCTCCTTTGCCTTCGCCGTCTCCTCCGAGGCCTTCCGCAGCTCCTCGGCCGCACCCTCTAAATCATCTGATGTGTCTTTAATGGTATCGGTCGAGATCTCTGACCCTTTGAGCGCAGCAAAGTCCGACTCGGATGTCCTGGGCACGGCAAGCGCCGTACCGGTATAGGTCACACTATCGGTATCCTGCGCCGACACCGCCTGCGTGGCACGCGCGGCGATCAGATACGGCAGAGCCGTCTCGATTTTCTGTAAGCCTTCCGATGCGCTTTTGGCAAACTTGTTGCGCGTTTTAATGATCTCGATCCCGGTGTCGACCATATTGCCGGCAACCGGCTCGGCACCCGGGATGAGGATGGCGACCAGGCCCGTCCCGATCGTGGCAAACCCCGCCAGCCCCAGACTCAAGATACTCGCATCAACCACCGTGGCAGCCGTGTGATAGGACGACACTACGTTGGCACCCGCCAGCGCGCCGCTATCGGCCGCCACCTGGGCGTCCCCGGCACGCGACATGCTCCATATCGCCGCGGTCGACGAAAACAACAATGTGAGCACCACCAAGATGACCACCGCAGAGGAGAGCGTGGTGTAGGCACCGTCTTCGATAAACAGGTCGATACCGGCTCGACCCATAAAGCCGCCTCGTTTGCGGAGAGCGCCTGGTCGACGGCGGGCCGCAAACCCTTGCGTCACCCGCAACAGGCAGCGCCTAATCCCATGCAGCAATCCACGAATCATAATCTCCCTCCAGCCATTCGGGACGCGATTGATACGAGACATCGACCTTGAGCTCAACGTAGCCGCCCTCGGCGGTACCACCCATAGCCTGCGCAAACGCACCGATCACAGGCAACGGCTTGACCTCGCCGGAAACGGACACGGACGAGACGCCACCCGCACCGGCCCGGCCAAGCTCGATATCCCACGACAACGGCCCGCCGGCATGAAAGATCGAAACGTTGGGCACTGCGGCAAGTCGGCGGCGGGTGAACTCCTTAAGATCGTCGTCCTCCGCCGTCGTCGTGGTCATGAGCCGCGCGGTCTCGGCGGCGGCAGACTCCATGACCGCGCGCGTATAGAGCAGGCACACCGGTTGCAGCGCGAGAAGGATGAGTGTCAGAAACGTCGGCAGCAAAAAAGCGGCCTCGACCGTAGACTGCGCCCGGTCCTCGCGCGCGGCATCAATACAACGCGATGTCCTTAGCGGCCGCAGCGGCGTCGATAACCGACGTCGAGGCAACGCCATGGGATGCCGCCCGCTCAACCAGCGCCGCCAAGCGCCCATCGGTGCCGGCACGCCAAAGCCCCGCGATCGCCAGCACGATCGATAACAGCGCCACCGTGACGATGGCGTATTCGACCGTCGCCTGGGCAGATTCCTCACGCAGGACATCATGCATTTCACGATCCCTCCTTTGGGTCCGTTGCCTGCGGGCTCAGGCGCACGGCGCGCAGACGACACGAAGCATCGCCAGCATCCGCGGCAATTGTCACCATATCGACCCAGCCGCGTCCGTCGCGTACGATGGCGCCCCACACGTTTCCCTTGATGTCGAGATAGCCGCTCAGAGCAAGTTGCGCCGTGGGTACCTCGCGATAGGCACGCAGCATATCCGCCGCCGCTTCGGTCATCGGTCGGTCCTCGGACCATGCAAGTCGGACCGCAATCGCGTTGCCCTCAGGCGAATCCGTCGCAGTGCCAGACCGCTTGTCGAGCGTCCGCAGAAAGGTTTGCGCCGTGACAGCGACATCCGAATCGTCCGCATCTCGCATCTCATCTTTTTGAGACGCCACCGCCGAATCTGAGCCCAAATCGG
>USCJ01000125.1 GCA_900553215.1 uncultured Collinsella sp. | reverse complement strand
AAGATGGATTTGACACCAGTAGACGGCATGCCCATGGATCTGCATAAGTTTGCCGATCTCGGACGGCGCGGCGTACTGTTGCTCATGTCCGATAGTACCAACGCCGAACGGCCGGGCTACACGGAATCGGAAACGACCGTCAGCTCTGCCTTCCGCAAGGCCTTTGCTGACGCCAAGGGCCGCATTATTCTGGCAACCTTTGCGTCTAATATCTCCCGTATTCAGCAGGCCATCAATACGGCCGTCCTGTTTAAGCGCAAAGTCACTGTCTTGGGCCGCAGTATGGTCAACAATGTCCAGATCGCCATTGAACTGGGCTATTTGGAAGTGCCTGAAGGCGTCCTCATTGAACCGGATGAATTGAACCGCTATCCGGCCGATCAGGTACTGATCCTGACGACGGGCAGCCAGGGTGAACCGATGGCCGGCCTGTCCCGCATGGCTTCGAACAATCACCGCAGCGTGAGCATTATGCCGGGCGATACGGTCATCATTTCCGCAACACCGATTCCGGGTAATGAAACAGGCGTAGGCCGGACTATCGACAATCTCATGAAGCTCGGCGCTAACGTCATTGCCGGCAGGGATAAAAAAATGCATGTATCCGGTCATGCCAGCCAGGAAGAGCTGAAAATAATGCTCAGCCTGATCAAACCGAAGTATTTCATTCCTGTCCACGGGGAATACCGGATGCTGCGCCGTCACGGCGAACTGGCCGTACAGATGGGGGTAGAAAAGGATCATATACTCATTGGCGACAATGGACAGATTTTCGAATTTTCCAATCGTGCCGGTCATAAGACGGGTCACGTCAATGCCGGCCGGGTCTTTGTCGACGGTCTCGGCGTCGGTGACGTCGGATACAGAATTACGCATATGTTGTTGTTCCTTATCTGCACGCGTCATGAGCGCGGCATGCGGCCGCGCGGGCGTGCTTGGTAGTGCGCTAATACATACAAAAACAGGTGCGCACAGAGAGGACGTTGCTCAGCACGCTGGCGATCGCTTTGGCAGCCCTATCACGCGCCGTCCAGACGCAGCAGCTCTAAGCGATGGAGCAGATTCGCCGCGGGTTAGTATACCCGTACTCCGTATGCCCCCACGTAAACCACAGATGACGGAGCAGGTCTGGGCCAATTGTCTCAATCTGTAACATCAACAGGGCAAATCTTCCTCTACGTGTTACAGATCGAGACAAACGGTCGGCACGGTTCACAAACGTCTCAATCTGTAACAGTTACGGAGCAAAATCGGCCCCAATTGTTATAGATCAAGACAGAGGGGGATTTCCGTCCAGTCCAAACCAAATCTCTCGCTCTTCCTGCAATTTCGAACATGTGGCCTATAATGTTGCTTTGGTTACGCTACATATTGCGCAGCCATTTAATACGTCGCCCACCGGGGGCCATTAATTCCTATCGCCTTATTGGCCAGGAAGCAATCAAAGGAGGTATCCGTGGCAGCAGAGACGCCTTGCTCGGTCCTCTATAACGATATTCGCTCGTTCGGCGGTCTTAAACATCTCGAGATCGCCCGAATGCTCATCAATGGAAACTCTTATCTCGGCAGTACCCTGCTCGAGAAATGCTCTTCCAACCGTTCGTATCTCACCCGTTACATCGTCCATCGCGAGCCTGACCAGTGCGCGCCCGCCATCTACAGCGACTTTGCCATCACCACGCTCAATCTTTCCGCGGCAATCTGCAGCAAGCTCGGCGGCGGCGAGTCCGCCTATCAGGCAATCGCCGAGCACTATCGCGGCCCGGCCGCCAACGAAATGATGTCGGCTCTCGCCAGCTACAAGTTGGACAGCCGCCTATATGCAAATGCCCTCAATCGCATCGACAACTTTGACGGCAATGCCGTGCGCGAGAAGAGTACGCTTTACCTTATGCTCTTTGTGGCAACGGGGGCGCTCGCTGACCCCATCCAAGGCGTGGCCACCGTCGAGCGCTTTTGCGACAGCAAGACAGGCGGGCACTTTGGCACCACCGTCGGCCGTGGTTTTTTGAGCAGCTTGGATCAACCGCGCACCGTCGCCCCCAACCTCGGTCTGCTCAGGACACATTCCGACAACTGCGTCGACATGCAAATCCATCCCCTCACACGCGATCCGCGCGGCACCGTGATTGGTTCTTTGCCCAAAACCTCGCCCAGCATCACCGATGTAGGCGCTGATGCATCGCGTGAGCATCTCCGCATTTGGCTCGAGGGTGGGCACTGGTACGCCCAGGGCCTTGGGTCGACCAACGGCACAGTGCTCGAATCGGGCGCGGGCGACGGCGATATTGTGATTGAGCCGCCGCGCGACCAACGCGAACCCGGCAAGATCTATCCCCCGGTGGAAATCGAAAACAGCGACAGGCTCCATCTGGGTCTCTACACGACATTCCTTGTCATTGTGGACTAGCGCGGGCGGTGATCGAAAGACGGTCACCGCCCGTCTTTTGTCTTCTACCTTCTGCGTCGTAAACGACAATACCCAGCGGTATACGTGGGCAGTGCGGCTATCATAGTACTTTACCGATATCCGCACTGCCCACGTATACGCGCGGCAACCCATGCCAGACAAAGGAACGCCATGGATACTACCGATAGCGCCTATGGCGACAAACTCATCCGTCTCGATACGTTCGATACCGCCGTGGCAGTCGACCCCAGTGCCGAGGACGACGCCAAACGCCGGTTTATGACGCTTATTCTTCAGACGGCATACCGCGACAGCGGCAATATCGGACATGTGCTTCGCGCGACCAACACAAGCGGCGAGGTTTTTGCCGTCAAGCTACTCAAGGACAACGCCATCCTTTCCGGCCAAGCCCCCGACCGCTCCGCCGAGCAATCGGCCGCGCACCTGGCCAACACCGCCGCACTGTTCGAGGAGTACCGTCATCTGTGTACCGTCTCGCACCTGCGCGGATTTCCGCGCGTCTATGGCTACGGATCGTGCGAGGACGACCCGCTTATCCTCATGGAGTGGGTCGAGGGCACCTCGCTCAAACAGGCGCTGCCCTTGCTTCCGCACGACGCCTCGGGCGGGCTGACCACCCAGATGGTCGCCGCCGTCGGAAACGCCGTGCTTCGCGCGCTCTTGATGACCCAAGGCCTTGTGAATCCGGTCGTCCATCGCGACCTGTCGCCTGCCAATATCATGTTCCGCACCACCAGCCGAACGCTCGAGCAGCAGATTGCCGATTGCTCCTTTGACCCCTGTCTCATCGACATGGGCTCCGCGACCATGGCCCTCGGCGACGACACGATCACCCGGCGCGCCGACATCTGGCGCTTTGCCACGCCCGCATACGCCGCGCCCGAAATGCTCACGCAGGATATCGAAGGCATCGCGGCCCTTCGCCGCTCGCCCGCGATCGACGTCTATGCGCTTTCGAGCATTCTGTACCAGCTCTACAGCGGTCGCAAACCGTTCGATGTCGAGTCGACGGGTGCCGCGGCGACCGGCTCGTTCTACCTCATAAAGACCAAGACCAAACCGGCGCCGCTCGAGCCGCGCTGCGAGGGCGACAAAGCGCTTGTCCAGATCATCATGAAAGGCATCTCGGTCGAACAGGGCGATCGCCCTACCGAGCAGCAGATGCTCGAGGTGCTCTCGACATACCTCCCCGCTGCAGAATCTGAGGACCGCGAGGGTGCAAGAGACGAGGCCGCAATTGATATCGATTCTGGCACGCACCTTAAGGTCGACGTCGCCGGCGAGCGCGCGCGGCAATTCGGCGTCCAGTTCCGGCTCCTCCATGAGATTCACCTCCTGCACGCTGGCCTTAGCATCGGCGAGAGCGGCGTCAAGGCGTAGTGCGGCCGCGGCATTGCCGCCGGCGGCCTCGTACAGGCGCACAATCAGATCGTCGGAACCGTCATCGGCGAGCTTGACCCAGTCCAATACGATGGTGCCGGTGACGTCGGTGAGCGAGACCAGCGGGGCCAAGTCAGGCAACTCCCCTATTACAGGGCTGTTGAGTCGCGCCGCCTCGTCCAGCACTGCGTTCATATCGGCGTCAGCGACCAGAGACCATGCGAAGGAGTGCGCGCCTTGGTCGGTGCGTGGGTCAGGGTACAGCGGTGCGGACAGCAGCGACAACCGCACCATGGTGCCGCGGCCGGTGCCATGTGCCGTATCGGCGTGGATGGGGCTGACGTCGGAGCCGTAGGTGGAGGCGTTGACCACAGCGGCGGCATAGTCGGCGTCGGCGATACGCACGAAGCGATGCGTGCAGCTTTCGAATTTGGCATCATCGCTGCGCGTGTTCTTATTGATCGGGCGTTCGACCAGGCCGTATTGGCATTCATATTGCGCGTTCACCGCTTGCACGGTGACCGGCATATCCACTTTGAGGAACAGTTCGACGGCATGCCAGTCCACATCGGCTGTGAAGTCCAGTGTGGCGGAGCCCGGCCTTAAGGCAATGCCCGTACGAATTTCAACGCCCTTCGCGCGAGTGACAGCATGCACGACGGCCCCACCGTTGGCGGTTTCATCCACGCTTGTAATCGATGCCTCGCTGAGCGCGTTGGCGGTGAGGAATGCATCGCGTTGAATATCCCAGGCGTCCCAGTGGAAGGGTTCGGCTTTGAGCATTTCGGAGCGGCCCAGTCGGGTGCCGGCTGGCACCAGTTCACGATTGGTTCGCTGATCGACGATTGACGAAACGGTGCCGTCGGCTTCAATGCGCACGTGCAGTTGGCCGTTGTCGAGCACAATCGCATCGCCGTCATGGGTAACGGCGACCCGAGCCATGGATGCGGTTCCCGCTTCGGCTCGGCTCGAAGCCGGGCGTACCACCCACGCCTCACAGGCTTGGCGGGAATATGGGGCGATTACGGCGTCGGTTATGGTTGCGTCATCGGGTTCCACGGCTGCGATCGCGCGCCCGGCTTCAAGGGCGATCTCGTTCAGCCG
>USCJ01000124.1 GCA_900553215.1 uncultured Collinsella sp. | reverse complement strand
GACGCTGGGCTGCGAGCTCAGGGGTCAGACCCTTGTACTCGGTCTCGCGGCCCTTGGCGCTGACGACGCGGACAACCTCGCCGATGAGCAGAAGCACGATGAAGATAACGATCATCGGGAGCTTGTCGCCAATTTCAGCGGCAGAGAGCGGCACCAGCGTTGCAACGATGGCCAGGATCAGCTCGATGCAAGGGATGGCCAGCATGACCTTCATCATGGCGCCCTTAAACGGGAACGTGAAGATACGCTCGCGGTTGGGGTCGTTCTTGCGAAGGTTGAGGAACGCCGGGAACATCGGGATGTAGGTCAGCAGCAGGAAGACGACGGAGGTGCCGAAGAGCATCCAGAAGACACCGTTGGAGATGGCGTCGATGGGTACGAGCTGCAGGCACAGCACCAGGGAGGCAACGATGGCGTTGACCAGGTTGGCGCCGTTGGGCATGTCGTCATCCGAGATCATCGAGGCGAAGACCTTGGGCATGTTGCCGTGCTCGGCAGCGTAGCGGGCGACGGAGTTGACGCCGAAGGACCAGGCGGCCATGTTGGCGAACAGGGTGATCAGGAAGGCGATGCAGATGACCTTGAAGATCATGGAGTCGCCCACCATGGTCTGGACTGCGACAATCATGCCATAGTCGGGGTCGATGGAATCGGCCGGCACAGCAGCACCGATGCCAAAGCCAGCGAACAGGTAGATCACGGCGATGGACAGGCCACCGACGATGATAGCCTTGGGGATATCGCGAGCGGGATCGGCCATGTCGTCGGTCATGGTGCAGATGACCTCGAAGCCCATGAAGTTAAAGATGATGATCGACAGGTAGCCGAGAGCGTTGGTGTTGGTGAGCTCGGGCAGGAAGGTGGCAGCGGACATGTCGTTCGCAAAACCGTTCTCCATGGCATACCAAATGCCCAAAGCGCCAACGATAACGGCGACGGCGACCTTGATGATGGCGCCACCGTTAAGGACCCACTCGGAGTCGGCCGCCTTGGAGCGGCCCATGAGGTAGACGATCCACACAAAGGCAAGATCGATACCCATCTTGGCGATCAAGTTGAACTCGACGCCAAAGACCATGCCCAAAATGTCGGGGAACATGGTAGCCAGCGAGGCGATCCACAGCGGGTAGTTGACCCAGTAGTAGTACGAGATGCGGGCGCCCCATTTGTCGCCCAGGCCATCGCGTACCCAGTCGTAAATGCCGCCCTCGCCGTCATAGGTGGTACCGAGCTCGGCGACAACCATGCCGTAGGGAAGCAGGAAGGTCAGGATCAGGAAGATCCACCAGAAGAACTGCTGGTTGCCAATGGCAGCAGCAGGAGCGGCGGCCTCGCAAACGAAGACGACGCAGATGATGGTCGAAATGACCGTCAAGAAGGAAAGCTTTTTCTTTCCGTCGCTCATGATGAGCTCCTTCGCTCAGTCTTGGACAGATCCGAGGCCCTAAGGTATTAAGGCAATTGCTTGGGCCTCGGTGAGCGGGCGACAGGAGACGAGCATCCGCCGCCCGCAAACGTGCTTTTAGAAGCCTTGAGGCTTAGAGCTGCTCGAGAGCCTCGAGAGCGGCGTGGAGCTCAGCCTTGGCGGAGTACTCGACACCCTCGTCGTTGAGCGGGGTGCGCTTGCCCAGGGCGGCAAGGAGAGCACGGATGGAGTGCTTGCGGTTCTCGGCCTCGACCCAGCACAGGGAGCGCTCGGGATCGTCCATGACCTCGTCGACGACCTCCTCGTTGCGGGTGGCCGGCAGGCAGTGCATGAACTTGGAGTTGGGGCCGGCGAAGTTCATCATGTCCATGGTGACCTGATACTTGGGATAGAACACGTCCATGTAGTTCTCGCCCGAGACCTCCTCGTCGTACAGGCCATACCACACGTCGGTGTAGATGAAGTCGGCGCCCTTGATGCACTCGATGTCGTCGGAGATGACGACAGAGCCGCCGGAGACCTTGCAGTTCTCCTCGGCGATGGCCATCATCTGCTTGCCGAACTCGGCGCGCTCCTCGACGGTGCCAACGTGCAGACCGCCGTCGGGGATCTGGTGGCCCTTAGGTCCAAACTGGACGAACTTCATGCCGACCTTGGAGGCGATGAACATGAGGGAGACGCAGACCTGGGTGGCGTCGCCGATGAAGGCCAGGGTGCAGTCCTCGACCTTCTTGCCCTCGGGGAGGTTCTCGAGCATGGTCATGAGGTCGCCCATCTCCTGCGTGGGATGGTTGAACTCGGACATGCCGTTGATGACGGGCACAGCGGAGCCCTCGGCGAGGCCGACGGCGTCCTTGTGACGGTCAACGCGAGCCATCATGATGTCGAGCAGGTCGCCCATGACGCGAGCGGTGTCGCCCAGGGACTCGTGGCCACCGAGCTGAATGGTGCCAGGGCCATAGAACTGAGCATGGCCGCCGAGGTCGCACATGGCGGTCTCGAAGGAAAGACGGGTGCGGGTGGAAACCTGCTGGAAGATCATGCCAAGGCTCTGGTTGCGGAGCAGGTGCGGATAATAACCGTCAACCTTGATGGCCTTCTTCATTGCCAGGCCAAGATCCTCGATAGCCAGGATCTGCTCTTTGGTGAAGTCGTTGGTGTCGATGAAATCCTTAGGCAGTGCCATGTCGATTTCCTTTCCGCCGGTCTTGCCGACTATTACTATGAGGCGCTCGAACATCACGCCTCGTGTTGACAAGACTATCATTCACCCGTATGCAATTTTTACCTAGTTTATTCGGGATTAAAGACCGTTCACGGAGTTACACCCCCTCTAAACCAATATAAACCCGCAGGTAGCTGGCTTGCAGGAGGTTTACTATCTAGAACCGTGAACGGTATGCGGCTATGCTGTATCTCGGCGCCTAATCCGCAATGGAACGAAGGGTTGAGACGTCTATATCCCACAAGGTATACAGGGCTCGGCCATAGATGAAATGAGATGGGACGGTGACAGATGAACACCCTGATGTTCCTCTATACCCTAGCGATACTCGTGATCTGTATTGTGACGGCGGTGCTCTCGCTTGCCGCCTATGCCTCATCTCGTCGACGCTTCTTTATCTATGGCAGCGGCGTATTTATCTGCTATGCCATCGAGATGACCGAGATTTTCTTTTTTGAATACACGCTGCAAAACCAGAGTTTTCCAGCCAGCGACTATTACTCAATTACCATGCCTGTGTTGCGGACCTTTGTGGCGACCGCTTCGCAGGCTTTTATTTGGCTCATTGCCATGGATTTGCTCGACAAGCATTCAAAAAAGCAGTTTGTCATTCCCGTCGCAACGTTCTTGCTGAGCGAGCTGCTGATTATCGTCGCTGTCCCCTACGGCCCCATGCATCAATGGCTCTACTACACGATGCGTCAGGTATTCCTTGTATTTGTGGGACTGTATATCTTTTGGACGGCGCATAAAAGCACGCAGGTCGAGCTTAAGGCGCGCGTCAACAATCAACGAAAGCACCTCATTATCGGCGCCATTCTGGTCGGGTGCATCGTTGCCGAGGATTTCTACAACATCCTTGTTGTTCCCATGAGCCTGGCACCCTCTTGGCTGCAGCTGTACCTGTCCGAGCGCAACTTTAGCGAGAACATCTTTGCGTGCTACTTTGCGATTCTGCTGATCATCTATGCCTATCACGTGCTTTCGATTCGCATGCAGGAGGCGCCCGAGGAAAAGAACGTCAGCGATCTTGATCGACACATCGAAGAGCAGATGCCCTTCTATCGCAACGCCTACAAGCTCTCCAACCGTGAGACCGAAGTTATGCGTCTGGTTGTGCTGGGCAAATCGAACCAAGAGATCGCTGACGAGCTATTCCTTGCCGTGGGCACCGTCAAGACCCACATCCACAACATCCTGGTCAAAACCGAGCAGCAAAACCGCACGACGTTGATCCTCCACTTTTGGAAGCGATAACCTGCCAAAAAGGGACAGGTTTATTTTGGCAGGTTTTATCTGGACAAACGTCGGCCGCTGCGAGGGAGTTGCCTTCCCTCGCGGCGGTCTTCTAGCAGCAAAAACCAAGTGAGTAGACTTCTTGCAGGAAGCCGAGCACACCCCAAATCGCCACAGCGCTGACCTGCGGTTTTACCGAGCATTTGTCGCGATGTGCTCGGCAGATCCAAAAAAGTCTACTCACTTGCATCTGAGGCGTACCGGAAAGGCAAAAAACCGCCGCGGAAGGGGGCCGACTCCCTCCGCGGCGGTTGTTTGCGTTGGTTTTGCGACGGTTTTGCCCGTCTGCTACTCGCTGTAGCGGGTGGCGATGGCAGCTTGTACCATGCCGGCGCTCATGAGGTACGTCACCAGGAAGTAGCCACCATAGGCTGCCAGGAAGATCGCACAGGTGGGGCCCACGGTGCCGCCGATGCTCATATTTCCGAATATGCTCACCAGCTCGATGATCACCTTAAGTGCCACAAAGGAGTGCGCTAGGCCCACTGCCAGCGGGAACAGGAAGAATACCGCCTGCTGCGCCATCACCGAATGGCGAATCTGGCGGTCGTCGCAGCCGATCTGTGCCAGCACACGATAGCTGCGGCTGCCATCGGCCACGTTGGAGAGTTGCTGGATCGACAGAATCGCCGCGCATGCAACGACCAATACAAAGCCGATGTAGATGGCTAGGTAGCTAATAAGACCGTTCATTTGCGCTACTTGCGTGTACATCTCGGAGCGTGTGATGAAGGTTCCCCACGACCCCGGCTTCTTGCCGTCAACGAGCAGATCGTCGAGCAGAGTGTATTTAATGCTCTCGTCTGCCTCGGTCGTATCCATCCCCTGTTTGTAGTTAACGAGCAGGCTACTGGAATACGGCTGCAGATTAAGTTGGGACAACAGCTCGTCGGCAACGACGACGGTACCCGGATTACTGCCCATCGCCGAGTTGGCGATGGCCGCCGTATCTTCGTCCGACTTATCGGTTGCGGG
>USCJ01000123.1 GCA_900553215.1 uncultured Collinsella sp. | reverse complement strand
ATTATAATAATATTTTTCATTCCCTATACGGCGTCGGGCGACCGGCAAAGAGCTTGGTCTTCTTGAGCATGAGGCCCGAGGCGATGACGGCAAAGACGCCCAGGAAGTAGAAGAGCGGGCTAATCCACGCGGCGGGGGTAGAAGAATCGCCGATGATGGAACCCATGAGCAGGGCAATGATCGGCAGCTTAGCGCCACAGGGAATGAACGTGGTGGTCATGACCGTCATGCGACGGTCCTTCTCGTTCTCGATGGTCTTGGTGGCCATGACGCCGGGGACGCCGCAGCCCGAGGACACGAGCATGGGGATAAAGGACTTACCGGACAGGCCAAACCGGCGGAACACGCGGTCCATGATGAAGGCGACACGGGCCATGTAGCCGCAGTCCTCCAGGAAAGACAGCATCACAAAGAGCAGGAACATCTGCGGGACGAAGCCGAAGATGGCGCCCAGGCCGCCGACGATGCCGTCGCAGACCAGCGAATCGACCAGGCCGCCGTCCTCGGTGCCGCCCGCCACAAGGGCGTCGTGCACCATGGTGGTGATACCCGGGACATAGGGGCCGTACTGTGCCGGGTCGACCGAGTCGGCATTGTCGCCCGCAGCCTCAACAGCTGCGTCATAGGCGTCGCGACCCTGACCGAGCACGTACCAGCCGTCGGTGCCGAAGAGTTGGTCGTTGGTGAAGTCAGTCACCGTGCCGCCCAAGGTAGAGACGGCAATGTAGTACACACAGAACATGATGACCACAAAGATCGGCAGGCCCAGGATACGGTTGGTAACCACGCGGTCGATCTTCTCGGAGGTGCTCATCTTTGCCGGAGCCTTAGTGAGGCACTCGTCGATGATGTGGGCAATCACGCCGTAGCGCTCGCCGGTGATGATGGACTCGGCGTCGTCGTCGCAATCCTGCTCGCACTGGGCGACCAGCTGCTCGACGCGAGCGGCCTTCTCCTTGGTGAGGTTGATGAGCTTGCAGGCGTCTGCATCACGCTCGAACAGCTTGACGGCGTAGTAGCGGCGCTTGTTGGCGGGAACGCTCGCCGGAAGGTTGTTCTCGATGTGGTCCAGAACGTCCTCGATGGAGGAGTCGAACTTGTGCTCCGGCACCTGGCCCTTGGAGGCAGCGGACTTTTTGACCTGCTCGAACAGCTCCGTGATGCCCTTGTTCTTAAGAGCGGAGATCATCATGACCGGGCAGCCGAGCTTCTTGGAGAGCTTGTCCGTGTCGATCTTGTCGCCGTTCTTCTCGACCAAGTCGGCCATGTTGAGGGCAACGACCACGGGCAGGCCGGTCTCGATAACCTGAAGCGCTAGGTACAGGTTGCGCTCGAGGTTGGTAGCGTCGACCACCTGGACGACGACATCAGGCTCGCCGCTCATGAGGTAATCGCGCGAGCACTGCTCCTCGGGGCTGTAGGGGGAAAGCGAGTAGATGCCGGGGAGGTCCGTAATCGTGACGTTCTTGTCACTCAGGAGCTTGGCTTCCTTTTTCTCAACCGTGACGCCGGGCCAGTTGCCAACGTAGCCGTTGGCGCCGGTGATCAGGTTGAAAAGCGTGGTCTTGCCGCAGTTGGGGTTACCCGCCAGCGCGACATGGATCTGAGAATCCGCCATTCAATCCTTCTTCCTTGTGTGCCCGCGCTGCTTTCTCCGCACGGGCTGGACAATGTGCTTCAAAGATGCTGCATTAAGTTAGAAAAACCTAACTTTATCTGCAGAAATATGCGCCGCGAGTCCTTACTGGACCTCGACGACGGCGGCCTCCTCCTTGCGGATGGAAAGCTCGTAGCCGCGCACGTTGATCTCGACCGGATCACCGAGCGGTGCAACCTTTACGACCTTGAACGAAGTGCCCTTGATGAGCCCCAGGTCCATGAGGTGGCGGCGCAGCGCGCCCTCACCGTGAAGCTTGACGATGGTAGAGCTCTCGCCCACCTTAACGTCACCCAACGTCTTCATTTACTTGTCCCCCTTTCAGTTTTTACAGAATGCTGCGGACTAACCGACGGTCATGATGTGCATGGCAACCTTGGAATCGATGCCAAAGCGAGCGCCCAGCACCGTGACGATGATGTTGGCGCCACTCGAGCTCACCACGTGGATCTCGCTGCCCTCGACAAAGCCGAGGTCCTTGAGGTGGTGCTTCATGTCCTCATTGCCCTTTACACGAGACACGCGCACGGTTTCGCCCGCCTTTACCATCGAAAGCGGCATAGCCGGCATCTGCGGTCCGCAAGACATGAGTGAGCTCCTAACGTCAATTCGTCCTCAACATCGACGCAGCAAAAGTTAACCACGTCTATGTTCGCTTTAGTAAACTAACACGTGGTTAACTTTTTGGAAAGGGTCCTCATTCAGTTTTCGAAAAAGTTTCCTATACGAAACAAAAGAGGCACCGCAAAGACCATCTCTTTGCGGTGCCTTGTCATACCAATTTATGCAACAAAGGGGCCTGTCCCCTTGTCACATTGTTGAGGTTAGAGCGAGAGGTTTCTGATCGATGTGACGCAGGAGGCCTCATCCACGCCCGAAACGCGGAACACGATGTCTTCGCCACATTCGCCGTAGAGAGCCATGAGCCCCATCACATCGCGGCCGTCGGTATGGCGATCGCCGATGCTGACCGATACGTTGCTACGATGCTTGGCAATGATGTCGTAAAGCAGCGCAACCGGGCGGGCATGCAATCCCAACGGATCTTTAATCGTCTTTGTAAACTCGACCATGTCCCCTCCCACGACGTCGCACATTCGGCCGGCAAACCCAGCCACGTGATAGTTATTGTAGCGTTAGATGCTTGTTGAGGGCGGGATGGAAACCGCATCCCACTTCGAGCGTCAACGATGGGACACAGTTTCCGCCACGTCCGGTCAACCTATGCCCTCGCAACGCCCGCGCATAAAAAACGAGGGAAGGCACACGTCCTTCCCTCGTTGCAAGCAATTTGTGGCCGCTCGCCTACATCAAGCGCAGGCTGACGTCCTTGAGCTGGGCGCCGGAAACGGCACTCGGGGCGCCCGACATGAGGTCGGAGCCGCTGGCCGTCTTGGGGAACGCCATGACGTCGCGGATGGAGTCGGAGCCGGTGAGCAGCATGCACACGCGGTCCAGGCCCAGGGCAAAGCCGCCCATCGGGGGCGCACCAAACTTGAGAGCCTCCATGAGGAAGCCGAACTGCGACTCGGCGCGCTCCTCGGTAAAGCCTAGGAGCTTGAGCATGGACATCTGCATTTCGGCGTTGTGGATACGCATACCGCCGCCGCCGGCCTCAAAGCCGTCCATGACAAAGTCGTAGGTGCAGGAACCGGCTGCCAGCGGGTCGGCCTCGATCTTGGCGATGTCGGTCTCGGTCGGCAGGGTGAAGGGCTGGTGCTCGGCAGCATAGGCCTTGCGATCCTCGTCCCAGTGGAACAGCGGGAAGTTGACGACCCACAGGAAGTCGTGGCCCTCGCGCTTGACCTCGAGCGCATTGGCCATGTGGGAACGCATGCCGCCCAGGATCTCGTCGGAGAGCAGGCGCGGGCCGGCGGCGAACATCACAAGGTCGCCGGGCTCGACGTCCATGCGCTCGCGCAGGGCAGCCATCTCCTCGTCCGAGAAGAACTTGACGATGGGGCTGTTAATGGAGCCGTCCTCGCGGAAGGCGATCCAGGCAAGGCCCTTGGCGCCAAACGTGGAGGCCACGCCGGCGAGCTTGTCGATCTTGGCGCGAGCCCAGGCACCGGCACCCTTGGCGTTGATGGCCTTGACGACAGAGCCCTCCTCGTTTGCGGCAGTCGCAAAGACCTTGAACTTGGAGTTGGCAAAGATGTCGGTCAGGTCGACCAGGTGCATGCCATAGCGGGTATCGGGCTTATCGGAGCCATAGGTGTCCATGGCCTCCCAGTAGTTCATGCGACGCAGCGGCGTGGGCATCTCGACGCCCATGCGGCCGAAGGCATCGGCCAGGACCTCCTCGAGCGCGCTCATGACGTCGTTCTGGTCCACGAAGGACATCTCGATATCGACCTGGGTGAACTCGGGCTGACGGTCGGCACGCAGGTCCTCGTCGCGGAAGCACTTGGCAACCTGGTAGTAGCGCTCGACGCCACCGACCATAAGCAGCTGCTTCAGGAGCTGCGGGGACTGCGGCAGGGCGTAGAAGTTGCCCGGCTGGATACGGCTGGGGACGATGAAGTCGCGGGCGCCCTCGGGCGTGGACTTGAACAGGGAGGGCGTCTCGACCTCCATGAACTCACGGTTGTGCAGCGCCTCGCGAATGGCAAAGGTAAAGTCGGAGCGCAGCTTGAGGTTGGCCATCATCTCGGGACGACGGAGGTCCAGATAGCGATAGCGCAGGCGGGTGTCCTCGCTGGTCTCGATGCCGTCCTCGATCTGGAACGGCGGGGTGACGGAAGTGTTGAGCACCTCGGCATGATCGGTCAGGACCTCGATCTCGCCGGTCGCGAGCTTGGTGTTGGTGGTCTCCTCGCCACGGGCGCGCACGACGCCATGGATCTTGATGGGCCACTCGGGACGCATAGTCTCGGCAATCTTAAAGGCGTCGCCGTCGGAGTGCTCGGGGTCGAAGGTGAGCTGCGTAATGCCCTCGCGGTCGCGAAGGTCGCAGAAGATAAGGCCGCCGTGGTCGCGGCGACGGCTCACCCAACCGGTGAGGGTGACCTCTTCGCCCACGTTCTCGCGGCGAAGCTCGCCGCAGGTACGGGTGTGCATGGAATGCTCGTCGATGGGACGGGTCTGGCTCATACCAGTGATCCTCCTTTATGGATCTGTGCCGCCCCGTGTCGTTCCGGGCGGCGTCGTACAGATTTGCCCGGCCTGCGTAAACCGCGCAGCCAGACATGGCGTTCTATCTTATCGCACCTGTGCTGATGTGCCGCGAAAAAGTGGCTCCTGCCCAAAGACTTGACGGAGACGAAACAATTGAC
>USCJ01000122.1 GCA_900553215.1 uncultured Collinsella sp. | reverse complement strand
CCCGTGGGTTATACCCTAAGAGCAAACCACCCTTTTTAAGGGTGGTTCTGATTTTTTCTGGGACGGGGATTAAATAATCATTATGCATAGAAAGTCATAATTATCATTTCGTAAACAATTTGATGAAATTAACGCCATGAGGCATGCTTGCGGTTACAATACCGCGAGGCCTAACTACACACCTTTAAGCCGGTCCTGTGAGACCGGGAAGGAGAATTATGGCGAACAACCATACCGCGGGCGCTGCCGCCCGCACCTTCGCGCCCAGCGAGCTTTGCCAGCATATGCTGGCCAAAACCAGCAAGGGCACCTGCGGTCCCTGTATCCTGTATCTTGAGGATGGGACCATTTTTTATGGACGTGCATGCGGCGCCGAGGGCACTGCGACCGGCGAAGTCTGCTTCAACACCTCGCTCGAGGGCTACTTTGAGGTCATGACCGACCCGAGTTATGCCGGCCAAATTGTAACCATGACCTATCCGCAGATCGGCAATTACGGTATCGACGAGACCGATGTCCAGTCGGCCTTCCCCGGCGACGCCGTGCGCCCTGCGAGCGCTCCGGCTATGCGCGGCATGATTGTTCGCGACATGTGCGCCACGCCTTCTAACTGGCGCTCGGCCGTCAGCGTGCCGGAGTACCTGCGCGCTCACGGCATCGTCGCTATCGAGGGTATCGACACCCGCGCTCTGGTGCGCCATCTGCGCGACAATGGTTCCAAGATGGGCATTATCTCGACCGAGATCTTCGACGTCGACGAGCTTGCCGAGCGCTTGTCCGCTGCGCCCACGCTGGTAGGCGAGAACCTGGTCAAGACCGTAAGTTGCCCCGCGCCTCACGAGTTTGCGGCCGCCGACCTGCCTGCCACGCATGACTTTGCGCTTGCGGCTGCCGCTCCTGCCCGTCACAAAGTGGTCGCCTACGACTGCGGTGTGAAGCGCGGTATTCTGGAGGGCCTGGTCCGTGCCGGCTGCGATCTCACCGTCGTGCCGTGGGATACGCCCGCCCAGCAGGTACTCGACATGAATCCCGATGGCGTCTTTTTGTCCAACGGCCCCGGCGACCCCGATGCCGTGGTGGAGACCTACGAGCAGGTGCAGCAGCTGATCGGCAAGGTGCCGGTCTTTGGCATTTGCCTTGGTCACCAGATGATCAGCTTGGCGTGCGGCGCCCAAATGGAAAAGCTTAAATTCGGTCACCGTGGCGGTAACCAGCCGGTTATGAATCTAGTGAGCCGTCGCGTGGAGATCACCGCGCAAAACCACGGCTTTGGCCTGCTGTTCCCCAGTCTGGGCAAACTGTTTCCGGAGCTTTCCGGCGGCGAAACCGAGCATGCGGCCGGCGGCGACCTGCGCGCCTGGGTGCGTCGCGGCATCGCGCCGGTCGTGATGAACGAGCGCTTTGGTCGCATTCGCCTGACACATGTGAACCTCAACGACGGCACCGCCGAGGGCATCCAGCTGCTCGACGCCCCGTGCTTCTCGGTCCAGTACCACCCCGAGGCTTCGCCCGGCCCCACCGATGCCCACTATCTCTTTACCGCCTTTACGCGACTCATGGACGGCGAGGAGAACTACCTGGACATCGACACCGCGAAGGACCGCCTCGCCGGCTGGAATTTCGCCGAGTCCGAGAACGCTGCGACCGAGGAGAACTAACATGCCTAAACGTACTGACATCAAGCGTATCCTCGTCATTGGTTCGGGCCCCATCGTTATTGGCCAGGCCTGCGAGTTTGACTACTCCGGCGCCCAGGCCTGCAAGGTGCTCAAGGAGGATGGCTTTGAGGTCATCCTGGTCAACTCCAACCCGGCGACCATCATGACCGACCCGGGTCTTGCCGACCGCACCTATGTCGAGCCTATCACCGCCGAGTTTATCGAGCGCGTGATTAAGAAAGAACACCCGGACGCGCTGCTGCCCACGCTGGGCGGCCAGACCGGTCTGAACGCCGCCGTCGAGTTGGCAAAGGACGGCACGCTCGACAAGTGCGGCGTCGAGATGATCGGCTGTGACCTGGCCGCCATCGAGCGCGGCGAGGACCGCAAGCTCTTTAACGAGGCTATGGCCGAGATTGGCCTGGAGGTCGCGCGCTCGGGCTACGCCTATAGCGTCGCCGACGCCGAGGCCATCGCCGAACGCGTGGGCTATCCCTGCGTACTGCGTCCGAGCTTTACCCTCGGTGGCGCCGGTGGCGGTATCGCGCATACCCACGAGGAGCTCGTCTCCATCGTGAGCCAGGGCCTTGAGCTCTCGCCCGCCCACGAGGTGCTGGTCGAGGAGTCCATCGAGGGTTGGAAAGAGTATGAGATGGAGGTCATGCGCGACCACGCCGGCAACGGCATCATCGTGTGCTCCATCGAGAACCTCGACCCCATGGGCGTGCATACCGGCGACTCCATCACCGTAGCGCCGGCGCAGACGCTCTCCGACCTTGAATATCAGCGCATGCGTGTCGCGTCGCTCGCCATTCTGGAGAAGATCGGCGTCGAGACCGGCGGCTCCAACGTACAGTTTGCCGTGAACCCTCAGACCGGCCGTCTGATCGTCATCGAGATGAACCCGCGCGTGAGCCGTTCGTCCGCGCTGGCCTCCAAGGCCACGGGCTTCCCCATCGCTAAGGCCGCCGCGCGCCTGGCCGTGGGCTACACGCTCGACGAGATCGTCAACGACATTACCAAGGCAACGCCTGCCTGCTTTGAGCCCACGATTGACTACTGCGTGGTCAAGGTGCCGCGCTTTGCCTTCGAGAAGTTCAAGGGTACCGACCCCACGCTCACCACGCGCATGAAGGCCGTGGGCGAGATCATGGCGATCGGCCGCACCTTTGAGGAGGCCTTCGGCAAGGCCATGCGTTCGCTGGAGGACGGGCATCAGGGCATTTGTGCCGGTGGCAAGGAAGGTGCCGACAAGCTGAGCGACGATGAGCTCGCTCAGGCCGTGGCAACCCCGACCGAGCATCGCATCTTCTTTGTGGTCGAGGCCCTGCGCCGCAGCTGGGACGTTGCGCGTATCCATGCCATTTGCGGCATCGACCCGTGGTATCTCAACCGCATCAACGACATGGTGCAGGTCCAGGAGAGCATCCGCGGCCTGCGTGTGGAGGATATCGACGCCGATGCGATGCGCCTGCTCAAGCAGTACGGCACGAGCGACGCCGAGATTGCCGCGCTGACCGGCTCGGACGAGCGCTTTGTGCGCGCCTATCGCAAGGGTCTGGGCGTGGTTCCCAGCATGAAGACGGTCGATACCTGCGCTGCGGAGTTTTCGAGCGCCACGGAGTACCACTACAAGACGTACGAGAACATCTACCGCACGAGCCCGGATGCCAAGAAGTGCGTGGCTCCCGACGAGACCACGCCGGCGGACAAGCCCAAGGCGATGATCCTGGGCGCCGGCCCCAACCGCATTGGCCAAGGTATCGAGTTCGATTACTGCTGCGTGCACGCGAGCTACGCACTGGCGGCTCGCGGCTTCGAGACCATCATAGTCAACTGCAACCCCGAGACCGTTTCGACTGACTACGACACCTCGGACCGCTTGTACTTTGAGCCGCTCACCTACGAGGACGTCATGGACGTTATCGATGTCGAGCGCCCCGACGGCGTCGTGGTGACGCTCGGTGGCCAGACCCCGCTTAAGCTGGCGCGCATGCTCGAGGAGAGCGGCGTGAACATTATGGGCACCAAGCCCGATGCCATCGACTTTGCCGAGGACCGCGAGCGCTTCGCCGCTCTGCTCGACAAGCTGGGCATCATGTACCCGCCGGCGGGGCAGGCCACCTCGTTTGAGGAGGCCGAGGCCGTGGCCGCGCACATCGGCTATCCGCTGCTGGTGCGCCCGAGCTATGTGCTGGGCGGCCGCGGCATGATGATCGCCTACGATGCCGAGCATCTGCGCGATTACATGGCCGAGGCTGCGCGCATTAGCCCCGACTACCCGGTGTACCTGGACCGCTTCCTGGAGGGTGCGATCGAGTCCGACGTCGACGCCCTGTGCGATGGCGAAGAGGTATACATCGGCGGCATCCTGGAGCATATCGAGGAAGCCGGTATTCACTCCGGCGACTCCGCGACCTGCATCCCGCCGTTCAGCTTTAGCGAGAGCCTGCAGGCGAAGCTCCGCGAGACCACGCGCCGCATCGCGATGGCGCTGGGCGTGCGCGGTCTGGTCAACGTGCAGTACGCCATTAAGGGCGAGACCGTTTACGTGATCGAGGCCAACCCGCGCGCCAGCCGTACCGTGCCGTTTATCTCCAAGGCCACCGGCGTGCCGCTGGCCAAATGCGCGGCGCGCATCATGGCAGGCGATTCCATCGCGAGCTTGGGCCTGCCGAGCGACGAACGTCAGCTGGACTGGTTCTGCATGAAGGAAGCCGTTATGCCCTGGGGTCGTTTCCCGGGCGCCGACGTCATCCTGGGGCCCGAGATGAAGTCGACGGGCGAGGTCATGGGTATCGCTAAGAGCTATCCCGAGGCATACGCCAAGACGCAGCTGGCGATCGACTACAGGCTGCCCGACCCGAGCGCCGGCAAGGTATTCATCAGCGTGTGCGACCGCGACAAGCGCCACATCCTTTCGGTCGCGCGTATCCTGCGTTACCTGGGCTTTGACATCTGCTCCACCGAGGGTACGGCGCGCGTGCTGCGTGGAGGCAACGTGACGTGCGAGATCGTGGAGAAGATTAGCGGCCCGCACGACGGCGAGCGCCCCAACATCGGCGACCTCATCGCCGATGGCAAGATCGCGGTGATCATCAACACGCCGTACGGTCCGGGCTCGCGCGGCGACGGCTATCTGCTGCGCACCGAGGCGGTGCGACGCGGTGTGACCTGCGTGACCGCGATGTCTGCCGCCAACACGTATGTGAGTGCCATCGAGGCGGTGCGCGAGGACCAGCAGGGTCACGGCAGCGCCAACGACATGGGCATGGAC
>USCJ01000121.1 GCA_900553215.1 uncultured Collinsella sp. | reverse complement strand
ATCAGCGAGCCGCAGACACGGGAGTGCGCGATATCGCCGACGACGGCGACCTTCAGACCGTGGAAGTCACCCTTGTGCTCCCAGATGGTGTACAGGTCGAGCAGGGCCTGCGTGGGATGGTTGTGCTTGCCGTCGCCGGCGCAGATAACGCTCGCGGGCGAGTTCTGCGTGACGATGTAAGGAGCACCGGCGTGCTTATCGCGAACGACGATGCAATCAATTTTGTAGGCGTTGAGGGTCTCGACGGTGTCGACGAGGCTCTCACCCTTGACCGTGGAGGTCGAGGAGCCGCCAAAGTTGAGGCTGTCGGCCGAAAGACGCTTCTCGGCGAGTTCGAAGGAGCTGCGGGTGCGCGTCGAGGGCTCGTTGAACATGTTGACGATGGTCTTGCCCTTGAGCGTGGGGACCTTCTTGATCGCACGCTCGTTGACCTCGGAGAACGCCTTGGCGGTCTCGAGGATGAGCTTGATGTCCTCTTCGGAGTACTCGGTAATGTCGATCAGGTGCTTATGGTTGAACGCCACGGTACTACTCACCTCCCAGCGGCGCGGAGCCCACGTGGGAACCCGGCGCGACGTCGTTAATCTCGACAGCGGTGCGGCCGTCTACTTCCTTCATATATAGGTGCACGTTCTCCTCATGCGACGAGGGAACGTTCTTGCCGACAAAGTCCGGCGAGATGGGGAGCTCGCGGTGGCCGCGGTCAACGAGGACTGCCAGCTCAATGCGGCTCGGACGGCCCAGGTCCATGACAGCATCCAGAGCGGCGCGGATAGTACGGCCCGTATACAGGATGTCGTCCACCAGCACGACGCGCTTGCCGTCGACGCTGAAGGGAATGTTTGTAGCGTGGATCGTGGGAGCGAAATTGGTAGCGTAGTCATCGCGGTAGAAGCTAATGTCGAGGCTGCCGAGCGGAACGTCGACGCCCTCGATCTCCTTAATCTCCTCGGCGAGCTTCTTTGCCAGAAGGTCGCCGCGCGTGACGATGCCGACCAGAGCGAGGTCTTCACAGCCCTCGTTGCGCTCGAGAATCTCGTGCGCGATGCGGGTCATCGCTCGATTGACGGCGGTCTCGTCCATGATGACCGCCTTGGGGGAAGTCGTGCCCATCGATCTCCTTCCTCACATGTCTTGACTGCTGACACAGTCAAAAAAATAGATGCCCGACCGCTTAAAGCGGACCAGACACCCACAGGAAGGGCTGCTCTTTGGCAGCTATGTAATTCCATGTGGGTATCTCGTACCCCTTTAATGGTCAAGGGATAGTGTAGCCAACCTCGAGCTTAATTGCGAGCATAAATACAGAACAATCCGTAAACGGAGCCCAATGCTCCATAAACCTATATATATTTGTGGGACGAGCTTGAAAACGCACGCACGAGCTGGCATAATCCCCTCTGCTGCACGCAAATCGGATCTACGTCCAGGGCCGTGGCGTGAGCACTATCGCCAAAAGAGGAATATCTCTGTGTAGATTACGCACAGGGAGCTGCTTCTGTGCTATAGTTCAGGCTTGTTTGTTAACGCGACATGTTCGTTTGTCGCCCAAGGAGGGTCAGTTATGTCCAAAGTTTGCGAAGTTTGCGGTAAGCACCCCGTTGCCGGTCGCTCCATCAGCCACTCTCACCGCGTCACCAACCGTAAGTTCCGCCCCAACATCCAGCGCGTCTACGTCGTCGTCGATGGTCACCGTCGCAAGATGAACGTTTGCTCCACCTGCCTCAAGTCTGGCAAGGTTGCGCGTTCCTAAATAAGGTCTTACCAACAAGTACCTCGGACTCTCCGGGTCAAAGACCTCGCGTTCATATAGAACTTACCAAAGGCGTCCTCCCCCACGGAGGGCGCCTTTTTGCACTCATTGGGGACAGACTTACATGAGTGTTTGCACGCATTGGGGACAGACTTAGATGAATGCTTTCCTAAGCTCACAGTGCATCGATCGGCCCCAATCCATACCTCAGGCCGCCTCGTTCCAGCCTGTGGTGGCCTTGGTTACGCTTGTAGCGCCGATACCGGTGATACGGGCAATTTGCTTGACCGTGAGATGGGCCCGCCTGAGCCTTAGCAGACAGGCATCGCGTTCGGGGCGTGGCAGGGCCTTGAGCAACGCAGGATCTATGCTCGTCAGGACTTCGCGCGCAACGAAAAGGGCCTCCTCATCGGGGATCCGCCGGCGCGGAAGAACCTCCACTGACCAGATGCGCCCGGCAACTTTCTTGAGATGCTCGCAATAGCGACGGGAGCCTCCGGCAACATCAAGCATAGGGGCCGCATCACAGATGTCAAAGGGATCATAGCCCAGCTGATACGCCTTATAGCTTGACCAGCGGTACGCCTCGAGCGAGTCAAGCGCACCCTTCACGGGATTGAGATGAATATAGTCGAGCAGCTGCACTGCCTGCGTGTCCGACTCAACCGCGACCCGCGAATAGCGATTGTCAAACAGATGGCCCGTTCTTCCCGTTTTCCCATTGAAATACTTGGCATACGCCGTCAGCGCGCACTGCATTGCCTTTGAAAGGTTGTCATATGGGTCATCAACCATCAAATGGAAGTGGGTGTCCATAAGACACCAGGCCAACACCGCCACGTCATGGCACGCAAACCTGTCCGATATGTCCGATAGGAAACGATAGCGGTCGGAATCATCTTCAAAAATGATCTGTTTGGAGTTACCGCGGTCAAAGACGTGGTAATAGCCGGTGAGCGAAATTTCGCGGGCGCATCGGGGCATGGTCTCTCCTTTCAAAGCCGTACAGGCAACACCTAAAAGGAGAGAAGAAACGCGAAATGCTGAGCCTGTGACCTATTTATATCCAATCAGCGACAAAAACAGGCCCAAAACGACAAAATCGCAAATCGATGTCTGTCCCAAATGAGTGAAACCACTCATGTAAGTCTGTCCCCAATGAGCGGGGCGATGCACTGGCAGATAGTTTTAGTTAAAACGCTTCAGTTTATTGAAACGTTTTAGTATGCCTTTTACGGGAATCTTACCGTTTACCGAATTATTTCTTGCTATCATGCAAGGCGTAGGGTAAATCTCCGATCGCAAGGAGACACAAATGGTGAAAAAGTCACCGGAAAACACTACTCCCGCAATTGTGGACAACGTAGAGGCGCTTGAGGCTAAGCTCGCTCAGATGCGAGAGGCCCAGGCGCTTTTTGCTACGTACACGCAGGAGCAGGTCGACAAGATCTTCTATGAGGCCGCCATGGCCGCCAACAAGGCTCGTATCCCGTTGGCGAAGATGGCCATCGAGGAGACCGGGCGCGGCGTTCTTGAGGACAAGGTCATCAAGAACCACTACGCCGCAGAGTACATCTACAACGCTTACAAGAACACCAAGACCTGTGGTGTCCTGGAGCGCGACGAGGCTTATGGCATCACCAAGATCGCCGAGCCCATCGGTATCGTGGGCGCCGTCATCCCGACGACCAACCCCACCTCCACTGCGATCTTCAAGACGCTGATCAGCCTGAAGACCCGCAACGCCATCATCATCTCCCCGCACCCGGCTGCCGCCAAGTGCACCATCGCCGCCGCCAAGCTCGTGCTTGACGCCGCCGTCAAGGCCGGCGCCCCCGAGGGTATCATCGGCTGGGTCGATGTCCCCTCCATCGAGCTGACCAACATGGTCATGCGCGACGTCGACATCATCCTCGCCACCGGTGGCCCGGGCATGGTCAAGGCCGCCTACTCCTCGGGCAAGCCCGCCCTAGGCGTTGGCGCCGGTAACACCCCGGTCGTCATCGACGACACCGCCGACGTGCTGCTCGCCGTCAACTCCATCATCCACTCCAAGACCTTCGACAACGGCATGATCTGCGCTTCCGAGCAGTCCGTGACCGTCATCGACACCATCTATGACCAGGTTAAGGCCGAGTTCCAGAAGCGCGGCTGCTACTTCGTCAAGCAGGGTGCCGAGATGGAGGCACTGCGTGCCGCCATGTTCAAGAATGGCGCCCTCGATCACCGCATCCCCGGCATGGCTGCTGCCAAGATCGCTGAGCTCGCCGGCATCGAGGTTCCCGCCAAGACCAAGATCCTGATCGCCGAGGTCACCTCCACCGACCCCGCCAAGGAGGAGTTCTCCCACGAGAAGCTCTCCCCGGTCCTGGCCATGTATCACGCCAAGGACTTCCAGGAGGCCGTCGACAAGGCCGAGCACCTGGTGCTCGCCGGTGGCCCACACCGCCTCTCTGTACGTGCACCCCGCCCAGGCCGAGAAGATCAGCCTGTTCGAGCACGTCATGAAGGCCTGCCGTATCGTCATCAACACCCCGTCCTCGCACGGCGGCATCGGTGACCTGTACAACTTTGGCATGAAGCCGTCTCTGACCCTGGGCTGCGGCTCCTGGGGCGGCAACTCCGTCTCCGAGAACGTTGGGGTGAAGCACTTGATCAACGTTAAGACTGTGGCCGAGCGCCGTGAGAACATGCTGTGGTTCCGCGCTCCCGAGAAGGTCTACTTCAAGAAGGGTTCCACGCCCGTCGCCCTCGACGAGCTCGGTACCGTCATGGGCAAGAAGCGCGCCTTCATCGTCACCGACCAGTTCCTCTTCAAGAATGGCAACACCCGCGCCATCGAGGCCAAGCTCGACGAGATGGGCATCGCCCACGACTGCTTCTACGACGTCGAGCCCGATCCGTCGCTGCAGTGCGCACGTCGCGGCGCCAAGCAGATGGCTCTCTTTGAGCCGGACGCCATCATCGCCGTCGGCGGTGGCTCCGCTATGGACGCCGGCAAGATCATGTGGATGATGTACGAGCACCCCGAGTGCAAGTTTGAGGACATGGCCATGGACTTCATGGACATCCGCAAGCGTATCTTCACTTTCCCCGAGATGGGCAAGAAGGCCTACTTCGTCGCCGTCCCTACCTCTTCGGGTACCGGCTCCGAGTGCACGCCGTTCGCCATCATCACCGACAAGGAGACCGGCATCAAGTGGCCGCTCGCCGAC
>USCJ01000120.1 GCA_900553215.1 uncultured Collinsella sp. | reverse complement strand
CCAGCATGAGGGTGGACAGCGGGTAGTAGATCATGGGCTTGTCGTAGACCGGCAGCAGCTGCTTGGAGGTCACGAGCGTGAGCGGGTATAGGCGCGTGCCGGACCCGCCGGCGAGGATGATGCCCTTCATTGGTTATGGCCTTTCCTTTCTAGCGGCCCTACGACCGGCGCGGTTTCCGAGAAGACGGGCGCAGCAGTCGATTCCGAAGGCAACGAGCTCAGCCAGGTTCCCCTCTCGAATAAGTTGCGAGGAAACGGCCTTGACGAGTCGTCCGCCCTCACCTATCTCACTCGCGTGCAAAAGGTCATCCGAGTGCGACTCAAGGAACACGCCTACGGCGCGGTTGCGCGCGAACTGCTGGCTAGGGGTCAAATTGTGGGAGTGATAGACCTCGGCGCTCGGCTCATACGCAACCTTCAGGCCCGATGCTATAAACCTAGCGGCCATGAGCATGTCCTCGTTGGTGTTGACATGATCGAATCCACCGCATTCGAGATATGCGGTCCGTCGATAGGCAGAACAGGTGTCAGATGCAAAGAACGTTTTGATGCCGTATTTAGGGAGGTCAGACTTGCTGCGCACCGAGGGAGCGTTGGGATAGTTAAAATTGCGCACGAGTTGCTCGAAACGCCTTGCATCCGCCTTGGGAAGTTGCCTGCCAGTCACGAGCGCGATTGAATCATCGGCCAAGAAAGGCGCGACGAGCCTCTCCAGGTAGCGATTAGAAGCAGGTACCGCATCCTGCGTGAGAAAGCAAACGAACTCGCCAGCGCTATGCCTCAGAGCCATGTCGCGTGTTGATCCGTGATTGAATTCCTTACGCTCTATGCGGACAAGGTTAACGCAGGGATGCTTAGCAACCTCGCCTACGGTACCGTCATCGGAGGACGAATCAACCACTAAGATATCTAAAGGCTGCAGACTCTGAGCCTCAATGATGTCCAATAGGCTGTCTATTTCGTCTGCTGCGTTCAATGTGGGAATTACCACGCTCAAGGAAGGAGTCGTCATTTCCCCCTCCTCATTGCTTTGAAGGTCTTAACAAATACGCGAGCATCAAGACCAAGCGACTGATGACGAACATAGAAGAGTTCACGGGCCTGTCGTTGACCACTTCCCCAAGTCGAGTCATTACGATCCGTTGCGGCCCACCAGCCAGTAATGCCCGGCTTACAAGAAAGAACTTCGTCGCGAGCGTCACCGTACTCGTAGGTTTCTTCGAGCGTCACAGGCCTTGGTCCAATAACGGATAAATCCCCTATAAGAACGTTGATGAACTGCGGCAATTCGTCGAGTGAAGTGTGACGTAGAAAACGACCAACGCGCGTAATGCGTGGGTCATCGTCAACCTTTTGTTCGCGCTGCCATTGCGCCAACTGCTCGGGAGTCATGTACTTCTCAGGATGCTCGTGAGCGTCAGAGACCATGGTTCGGAGTTTGAAGATATAGATAGGTTTGCCGCCCTTACCGACTCGCTTTTGACGGAAGAACGGCTTTCCGGGAGAGTCAATCTCAATGGCGACGCATGCAGCTACGACGGGAACGGCCAACACCGCACAGACACCAACAGAAAACACAATGTCGAAGGCTCGCTTGAAGGCAAAGTAGCCTGGCCCACCTTTCTTGGGGGCAGCAGCGTTAGGATCGGCGGCAGGCGCCCTATAACTTCCTGTCGCCACGTAACCTTGCGCCGGAGCAGGGTTCTCCACGGGGAGAGGAAATTCCGTAGCAAAAGGAGTCTGAGAGTCTGCCCGCCAATCCCTAGCTTGGCCAATCCGTGCCGCATCCACGGGCACATCCTTTACATATTCTGTTTTATCCGACACGTTCTCTTCCATCACTTCGTCCCCAGGTCGGGGATCCTCCCTGTTCTGTGTAGCGGCCGCCTGCGGCTAGGCGATCGCCCTTTTGAGGCTGCGCATGGTACGCTGCTCGTTTGAAAGAACAGCGAGACCGACACGGGTGGTTACGCGTCGTCCACATAGATCGAGCTCCAGATAAGCAGTGCTCTTGCGTCTATTAATGGTTTTGATAAGGCCTTCGTGGCCCAACAGCGGACCTGCCGTCACTACGACCTGGTCACCGTCCTTTAAGGCCTCGCTCATGGGCACTACGCGGTCTCCCCTATGCGTAAAGCCACCAATAAGCTGGACCTCTTCTTTTGCCAGCGGCACAAACTGACCATCCTGGGATAACGCCCGGGCAAAGTCGTCCATGCGCAGCAAATGCTGTTGCACGGTACGGGGATCTGCCGTATCGCAGATAAGATAACCGGGAAAGAGCGGCTTGGTCGTATCGACCCATTCGCCGTGTACCTTAATCTCGGTTTGAAATTGGGGATAAAAGAGCTCCTGCATAGCGCCACCCGGCACCACACGCTCGATGCGCTCGCGCATTACGTCTTCGCGACCGTTAATGACCTGGATCACATACCACACGAGCACCACCCCCTTGATGTCATACGTGTGGCTCACGGGGTTTGTGTATGGCTTCGCCAGGGCGCTTGTGCGCGAAGGCGCTCCATATTCAAACCCTGAGCCCAGTTAGACAAGCACGTGGCTCTGCCCCACCGTGAACGGTATGTACAAATGCAGTTGCTAGAGTCGCGGACGTGTATCGCAAAATGACCTCGACTCCAGCTGGCTGCGTGCGAACCAGTCAAGCGGGAACAAAACTGGACCGCACGCAAACAGCTGAAGGACTGCTGTGGTTTGCCGTAACAACAGATTGCACTGCCCAATGCGAACTTTTAAATTCCCGCAAAAGAAAGTGAAAATCGCGCATGGCAATCGATATTGGAGCTCGTGGTGTTTCTGGCACCGCCGTTACGGCCGGATGCTGATCGACCCTGCGCTTTGTGACTTGCTGGAGCCGTGAGCACAGTTGAACTCATGTAACGTTAGGTATCCTAGCACAAGCTGTTAGCGAAACTGATTTGGGCTGCGTTGGACAACATATCGTTCATTTGACGTGTTTAAGGGGGTTGTTTTGGGATGTTGTTCACGTTGACGCAGGTTATTGGGGCGCTGGCAATAATTGGGAGCGTTCCTGATGCCCAAATGGAGCAGCGAGCTGTACTGGTAATTGCGATTGGATAACAAACTATGTACAGACATGGGAAATAAATTGTGCAACTTTTTGTTGGTGTGGGTATCGGTTTGTGTGCCGAGGTGTTTTGCCATGAAAAAAGGCCTTCGGAATTCCGAAGGCCTTTGCATTCACGATGGTGGAGACGAGGGGGATCGAACCCCTGACCTCTTGACTGCCAGTCAAGCGCTCTCCCAGCTGAGCTACGCCCCCGTGACGAGGAGATACTATAGGGGAAGTTTGCGCGACGTGCAAGGACTTTTTTGGTCAGATTCTAAATGCCTAATGATATAGGTAAGCGATGGCGGCGCCGGCGTGGACTTGGATCGTGGCTGTTGACCTGACGACGTTGCTAATGCCTGTGTCGGCCAACAGACCCAGGGGACTGTGATCTAGTTCCCATTCTAGGCCGTGTTCGCTTACTACTGTCCCAGGGGCAATGGCGATGATGGAGAACGTCTTGCCTTCGGCGCCCTCAATGGTCCACGATTCGCCTCCGTGAAGAATGCGGGCCGTGGTCTCGTCTTCGGCAATCCAGACTGGGAAATCCTCGTAGCCTGCGAGCAACCCCAGTACGGAAAGCGCCATATCCGGGCGGCCGCCGGTGGCGCAGGTCGCAACTACTTCGGCACCCGGCCAGCGACGGCGGACGGAATCGAGCGCCAGCGCCAGATCGGTATAGTCCTTGTAGGGGTCGTGGCGTTCTACCTCAAAGGCTTCGGCGGCATCGACCAACGCACGGCCCGCATCGCTCACCGTGTCGGCATCCCCAACATATACGTCGCAGCTCAAGCCGGCACCCAGCAGCGCGTCGAGTCCGCGGTCCACGGCGACAACGTGGTCGCACTCCCCTGTTAGCCTACGCAACAGATCCGTGCTCGCCACGACGGGCGAGCCGCAGACTACAAGTACTTTGCAAGCCACAGCTATCGCCTATCCCTCAAACGAAAGCACGCGCGCCAGATCCAGCTCCTCGTAGCTGTCGATAAAGATATCGCAGTTGGCGCGCACGTCGTCGCGCTTCATGCGGCCGTGTGGGTCATAAATACCTACACGCTTAAAGCCGGCGACTCCAGAGCTCTTAAGACCAAAGACCGCGTCCTCAAACACCCAAGCGCGCTCAAACTTATGCCCATGGCGCTCCTCCAGACGGCGCAGCGCCAGCCCGTACACATCGGGGAACTGCTTGGAACGTCCCGCCTCACCCGTCGTGGCAACAAACTCCATGTAAGCATCGAGCCCGGCACCAGCGAGCGCGGACTGCACCAGCTCGGCCGGCGTGGACGTAGCCACGCACATGGCAATGCCTGCCGCCTTCGCCTGCTCCAAAAATGCCAGGAGCCCCTCGCGCGGCGGCACCTTGGAGTACCCATCGATCAAAATCTCGCCGAGCTCGCGATACAACTCCTCGCCGTTCGCGCCAATGCCCCACGTGTCGTGGTAGGCCTGGCACTCATCCTCCAGCGACAGGTGCTCAAATTGGGCAAAGTCATCCACGGTCACGTCAATCCCGTGGCGGTGCAATAACTCGGGCTGGGCATAGGCCCAAACGGGGGTGCTATTAACCAGTGTGCCGTCGCAATCGAAAATAAAAGCGACATTGTTGGCGGCGGTCTGGGACATAAACGAACCTTTCGATGTCAAATGGTAAACAACCTGCTAAAAACGTTTTACCAAACGTCAATCTAATAGTCTAGAAACCCTATTTGGTAAAACTGTCAAGAGTTTTACCATCGCAATTCTGCCAGTGGTATAAACATGGCGCTCGCCGATTAAACGCCGCCGCAAATCCACTTTTCTCCATAAAAGTAACGAACAGGTGTTATCGTATTTCGTGCCGAAAGTTCCACCGAGCACGCGAGGTGGAACGAATCATAGAACTATCGCCGTCCCTTCGATTCGTGCAGCCTTGGACCTTTCGCATCTAGTCAC
>USCJ01000119.1 GCA_900553215.1 uncultured Collinsella sp. | reverse complement strand
CTGGTAGGCATGCTCGGCAAGCGTATGGATAAAGGTGCTCATGAATGGGAAGATCTCGCCCTGATAGGTGATGGAAGCGAGTACCAGACGGTCATAGCGGAACGCATCCTCAACGGCCTCGGCCATGTCGTCGCGAGCCAAGTCAAAAACGGAGACCTTCTGGCCGCGGGCCTCGAGCGCAGATGCGAGCTCATCGACGGCAGCCTTCAGATGGCCATACACGCTCGCATAGGCAATCGTGATGCCCTCGTCCTCGGGCTGATAGCTCGACCAAGTGTTGTAGGTGTCGAGGTAATAGCCAAGGTTCTCGGTCAGCACGGGGCCGTGAAGCGGGCAGATGATCTGGATGTCCAGGTCGGCGGCCTTCTTGAGCACGGCCTGCACAAACTTGCCGAACTTGCCCACGATGCCAAAGTAGTAACGGCGCGCCTCGCAGGCCCACCCTTCCGGATCCTCGATGTCGTTGGCGCCAAACTTGCCAAAGCCGTCGGCACTAAAGAGCGCCTTGTCGGTAGCCTCGTAGGAGAAGAGTACCTCGGGCCAGTGCACGTTGGGGGCGCCGACAAACGTTAGGCTGTGGCCGCCCAGATCAAGCACGTCACCCTCTTTGACAACCATCTTGCGCTCGGGGAAGTCGGTGCCAAAGTAGTTGACCATCATGCGGAAGGCGCCCATGCTTGCCACAATCTGCGCCTGGGGATAGCGCTCCATAAAGGCGGCGATGCCGGCGGAGTGATCGGGCTCCATGTGATGGATGACCAGGTAGTCGGGCGTGCGGCCGTCGAGTACGGTCTCGAGGTTGCCGAGCCACTCGTCGACAAATCCGCCATCGACCGAATCGGCGACAGCGATCTTCTCGCCCAAGATAACGTAGCTGTTGTATGCCATACCGTTCTCGGACACGTCGTACTGGCCCTCGAACAGGTCGATGTCATGATCGTCAACGCCAATGTAGCGGATATCCTTGGTGATCTCCATCAGGCAAAGCCTCCTAGATAGACAAATGAACCCGTCTATCATAGCACTCGCCTTCATAGTCACGGCTATCTGCCGGCATCCTTACCGATTGTTATTGATATGCAACGCCGAGCCGTTGACCTGCGAAAACTATGCGCGCGGCGCTGCCGTGGTGTGTCGAACGATGAGCTGACCGGGAATACGAATGGCGACGGTTTTGTCCGATGCCCCCGCCTTGGGAACTGCGCGCTCGAACACCTCGCGCCCGCGCTGATGCAGATCGAATCGAACGGTCGTGAGCTCGTTATGTGCGACAAAGTCGTCGAGCGAGTCATCGACGCCCACCACGCTCACGTCCTCGGGCACGCGCAAGCCGCTGTCGCGCAGCGCAGCGATAGCGCCGTTTGCCATTTGGTCGTTTGCCGCGTAAATCGCCGTCATGGTGCGGTCGTGCTCAGCCAGGTACCGAGCGGCCTCGTAGCCGCTGTTGGCAGACCAGTCGCCCTCGAGTGGTGCCTGCGGCTTAATGTGTTTACGCTCGAGTGCATCCTGCCAGCCAGCACGGCGAAACTGCTCGTCAACCGAGAAGGACGGACCGCCGATAAAGCGAATCTGCTCGTGTCCCAGCTCAAACAGATGATCCATGAGCAGCAGCGAGCAACCGTAATGATCGGAGTCGACTGTGGTCACCCGCGGGTGCGCATACATGGTGACGATAACCGTGCCAATACCCGGCAACGGATCGAATGTCTCAAAATCGGGCGCCATACGACTCATGCCGATAATGATGCCGTCGACGGGTAGCGCAGCCATACGACGCGTTGCCTCGGCAAGCGAGAACTCCTCGGTCTTGGACATCTCGACCAGCGTGATGGCGCAGCCACGCTCGCGGGCCGCGCTGGCAATGCCGTCGATCATCGTAAGGTTGCCAAACTTGGTGACATCGTTGACGCACAGGCCGACCGAATGGTAACGGCCGTCGCGCAGCGAACGACCGGCATAACTCGGACGGAAGCCGAGCTCTTGCATAGCGGCTTGCACGCGCTGGCGCGTCTGCTCGTTGACGTTAGGAAGGCCGTTGGCAACGCGCGAGACCGTCTGCTGCGAAACGCCGGCAGCGCGGGCGACGTCGGCCATGGAAACCGGACGCATACCTGTATCGTTGGAAGGGCGCCTTGCCACAAAATCACCTTCGCTCTTGCGAGATCTAAATAGCGTGAATGTCGGACCGGGCGGAAATACGCCCCGCACCGATGCCCGCTATCGTCGGACGCATGTTAACGTACTCTACTTTTTCTATCAGCGCCTCTTCTGCTTTATAAGTCCATACGGCAGTACCGTTCACGGCTGAATTTCTACCGATTACCAGATTCTCAAAAAGTGATAAGTGTTGTGTTATGAGTACGTTAACATAGCCCGTAACGTGCGGCATCGTAGATGCTGAGTTTATGCCGCTTCAGATTGTTAACGTACTCACTACGACGGAAAACTCGTCAGTATGCGCCAAGGAAAGGACCCTCATGACCACCCCCGACGAAAAGACACTCGCCACGCTCACCAAGCTGTTTGAGGAGGAGTTTGGCCCCATCGGCGATCGCCAGGTGCTCTATGTGCACGCGCCCGGCCGCTCCGAGATCAGCGGCAACCACACCGACCACGAGGGCGGCCACGTTATCGCCGGCTCGCTCGATGTCGCCGTTGACGGCATCGCCGTGGCAACCGATTCCAACAAGGTCCGCGTTGCCGACGAGGGCTATCCCACGTTTGAGATCGTGCTCGACACGCTGAATGTTCAGGAGTCCGAGAAGGGCACGTCCGCAAGCCTCGTGCGCGGTATGGCCCACGAGGTCGCAGCGCTTGGCGTTGAGCCCCAGGGCTTCGACTTCGCCTTCACCTGCTCCGTTCCCTCGGGCGGCGGCCTTTCCAGCTCTGCTGCCTTTGAAATGGGCATGGCTGCCATCTGGAACGGAGAATATGGCTGCGGTCTGGCCCCGGCGGAGCTGGCAAAGATCTGTCAGTATGCGGAGAATACCTATTTTGGCAAGCCCAGCGGCCTGCTGGATCAGCTGACCAGCGCAGTGGGCGGCATTATCTTTGCGGATTTTGCAGACCCCCAGCAGCCGGTTCTGGAAAAGATCCACGCCGACGGCCTGCTGCCGCCGGGCATGAGCCTGTGCGTTACCGATACGCGCGACAGCCACAGCGAATTGACCGGTGAGTTTGCAGCCATCCGGCAGGAGATGGAGCAGATCGCAGCGTTTCTTGGCAAAAAGGTGCTGGGACAGGTGACGGAGAGCGCATTCTGGGCAGCACTGCCTGCGCTGCGCAAAGCCTGCGGCGACCGCGCGGTGCTGCGCGCCATCCACTATTTTGAAGAGAACGCTCGCACCCTTGCCCAGAGGGACGCGCTGCAGGCCGGGCAGTTTGCTGCCTTTGCAGCGCTGGTGCTGGAAAGCGGACGCGCATCCTTTGCGCTATGCCAGAATGTCTACTGCAGCACCGATGTGCGGCATCAGGGGCTTTCGGTGGCACTGGCGCTGAGCCAGAGTATCCTGCAGGGCAGCCCGGGAGCCTGGCGGATGCAGGGCGGCGGCTTTGCAGGCACCATTCAGGCGTATGTTCCCCAGAGCCTGCTAGAACGCTATCACAGCGAGATCGAGCGGGTATTCGGCAAGGGCAGCTGCTACATTCTGCGTCTGCGGGAGCAGGGGGCAGTGAAAGTGATCTGAAAACAAAAACGCATCTGCAAGATTTTGCAGATGCGTTTTTTGCTATGCTTTATACTGCTGGGAAAGTTCAGAAAACCGATTTCGGGCCGGGAGCGGACTGAGCCTGCTCTTTCTCTTCTTCCCGGCGCTGCTGATCCGAGATATACTGCACCATGTCCCGCTCCTCGTGGGAAAAATGGAACAGGTCTGCGATGGTATCGTAGGCGCTCACCACGAAGTTGAAGCCTGTCTTTACCACATTGAACAGCAGCATGGGCACAAAGGTGAAAGAAAGTGAGATCAATCCGCCGCTAAAGAAAAGATCGTCCAGACGCAGATTGCTGAAGAAAAGATCCAGCGCATCGCCCAGCGGCCCGCCGCCGGAAATACTGCGCAGCTCTTCTTCGGAAACAGAAATGTATGAATGCGGCATCTGAAGGTTTTTCATGGAGAAAGCTCCTTTCTGACAAGATCGTTCCGGGAATGGAATCAAACTCAGGCTGCAGCGGTTCCCTCGGCCTGAGCGGCATCAAAGCTCGGCATGGGGTTCACGATCTGATCGTAGATGCTTGTAACGGTACGAATGACGTTCATGACCTGCGAATAGACATAGACACCGGCCAGACCGGCAACGCCCACAGAAGCGATACGGCTCCAGGTGTTCATCTTATCCCAGGTGTGATAGAAGGTGCCGGACAGGCTCAGACCATTCGACAGACCGGACTGTACACGGCCTGCGATGTACCGGAAGGAATAGTTGGTCATCAGCACGAACAGGTTGATTGCTGCATTCTGGCAGAATGTAGCAAACTGATCGGTGTTGAAATAAATATCGTGATTAAAGGCTGAGCCAAGGTAGATGGACTGACCGCCATCCAGATAGGTCATTTCCTCTTCGGAGATAACGGCATAGGAAGCCGGTAAAAGCATGGTATTCTGATTGGGATGATCCATGGTGGAAGAACTCCTTTCCGTAGTGGAATCTGCACAAAGGCAGACAATAATACTATCTGAATTGTAACATAACTGTGTCCAAATAACAAGAGCAGAGATGTGCAAAATCATGATACATTTGTGAATAAACTGTTACAGAAAGACGGTAAAATCACGGATATCAGGCCAAAAATGCGCAATATGTCCATAATCTGGTCCTGAAAAAATGTTCTGTAGAAAAAGCAAAAGCGCCTGCAGATTCCGGGTGCAGACGCTTTTATGGGGAGAAAATGATCGGGGAATTACTGTGCCCGTTCGTAGAGCACAGTCAGCTGCGCAATGTGCCCGGCCAGTGCTTCTGGCAGGGGACAGGCGAGCCGCCACTGCCAGTTGGAGCCTTGGGTGCTGGGAGTGTTGATGCGGGCCTCACTGCCCAGATGCAGCCAGTCCGCCAGAGGGATCACAGCG
>USCJ01000118.1 GCA_900553215.1 uncultured Collinsella sp. | reverse complement strand
CAAAAAGCCGACCAGGCGATTACCCGCCTGCTTATAATCCTTGACGCGAATAAACGCCGCCTTGCGTTGCTCGTTGAACTCCTCAAACGTGGACGGCAACGGCTGCTCAATATTTTCCGACATATAACTCCTTAACAGACCTTTTAACCAACCAAGGAAACGGCTTTCCCAGGCGCCCGAGGTTGCCGTGAAAGAGCAGCGCCGCGCACTTTGGTACGCAAGCGACGGTTTGAACGGCAAGATCGGGTACCTGGGGAAGCCACCGAGACGGATAGTCCTAAATTGTTTCCAAGAAAGCCTCGATCCTGGTTTGCAATTGGCCTGCGTCCTCGCCGGCGTAGTCGGTCGTGATGTGCATGAACGGAATGCCCGCCTCCTCGGCGGCCTTCTCCACGGCAAACGACTCCATCTCGTAGAGCGTGCAGAACTGCAGGGCCACGTCGACAATGCCGTCGGCATGCAGGTCCTTGGCCATCTGGACAATGTCCTTCATTCGCTGGTCGTTGGGCGTAAAGACGGCACAGTTGATCTTAAAGTAGCGCTCGGCGATGGCGTCGAGCATCTCGTCGACCGTCTCGCCGGACTCGTCGACCAGATCCTTGTAGTAGCGCGAGCCCGTGCAGGACTCCTCGCCTACCACAATGCCGCCGGCTTTCTCGATGAGGTTGAACAGCTTCCAGTTGGGCACGGCCATGGGCGTACCGGTGTACAGGATGCGCTTGGTCCCCTTGGGTGCTACGCCCTCGCCGGCCTCGACACGCTGCTCACACTCGGCCGCCATATCGTTGATGGCTCCGGTCAGACGCGGCGTGTCGTCCATAAAGGCGGCCTGAACGGTCAGCAGGCTGTCGAGACCGCTAATGGGCGCTGGGTCGGCAGCGCGCGTGGCAGCGAGGCGCTGCAGGGCGCGACGCTTCTCATTGACGGCGCGGATGGCGGCCTTCAGACGCTCAGGCGTAATCGTGACGCCGCACTCTTCCTC
Organism: uncultured Collinsella sp.; assembly: GCA_900553215.1. Taxonomy (GTDB): domain Bacteria; phylum Actinomycetota; class Coriobacteriia; order Coriobacteriales; family Coriobacteriaceae; genus Collinsella. The sequence goes on along the minus strand of USCJ01000118.1, from coordinate 4,097 downwards.
AATCTTGGCGGCGAGCTTTTTAACCTCGGCCTTCCAGGTCACGAGCGTCGACTCGTCGTGCACGTTGGGAATATCCATGACGTACATGTTCTTTTGCGTGGCAAAAAACTCGTAGGCCTTCTTCTTGCCATCGCAGGTGTTCTCGCCTACCACCAAGTCACTCGACTCGATGTAGGGGCAGACCTCACCCAGCTTAAAGCCGGCAAAGCTCTTGATAAGCGGACAAGTGTTGCGCGGCAAGTGCTCCTCGACCTTGTCCGTTGCCCAATCGGCACCCGAGCACAGACCAACGGGAATGCCGTCACAGGCAAGCACGATCTCCTCGGGCACGTACACGCAGAACGAGCCCACGATTTTGGTGGCCTCGCCAGCCTCCTTCTTGTCGAGCATCTCCTTAATACGGCCGCTGTGGATGTTGGTGGCCACAAAGTCCAGGTAGGACGTGGACTTGGGGCGATTGTTCTGCGTCAAGAACATATCGCCGTACATCTGGCCCACGGCGCCTAGCAGCATGTCGTGGTCGGCAAGATTCATGCCGAGGCTCTCCCACATCGGGTGGAAATCAAATTCTTCAGCCATAACGGTTCCCCTCTCGAACCAAAAACGGATAACAGCGGTATCGATGCACGACGGACGGCGATTGCCCGACCGTGCTCAAACCCGGAATTTTAGGGAACCTGCTTTGCGGTCGATTATTTAGTTGTGCGTCGTCTCTCCCGGAGCCGTGAACATACCTGCTCATATGCGGCTCCGAGCCATATACAGGGCACGCGCGGCAACGCGGCGAATGTATGTCGTCTGCGGCATGTGCGCACCCTCCTTTACAAGTTGAGGTCAACTATATCAACGGTCATCGACCATGCGAACTCCGTTGACATTCGTACGACAGCGTCGTGTGCCGTCGTCTAATAAATAATTATCTTGATTGATAAGAGTTTGTCATTCCTCATTCGGCGAACGGCAAAAACAAAGCCGCGGAGGCTTATATTCCCCGACGGCATTACCCGGCGCTATCGACAAACCAAATGGATCCTGCTGGCATCAAAATGCATGCGCAGCGTCTCGCCTGCTTGCGGCAACTCGTCGACAGGTATGCCCACCTTGTTGACCTTCCACTGCAAACGCGTGGGCGCATCGGCACGCGGCACATCCAGCAGAACCAGGCGCTCAAAACGCGAATCGCTCACGCGGGCCACATGCAGATCGTAGCTGTTACGACCGCGCTCAGCGCGGTTGTCCACATGGAAGTAGCTCGCACGAATACCCAGGTACGCCACGTTATCGGGAACCTCGCGACCCACGTTAAAGGTCATGCCCCAGTCGAGGGCCTCAACTTCTTCGTCGCCGATCTTGCGCGCGCGGCTCGTATTCTTACAGCCCGTTAGGCGCAGCGCCGCCAACGTCTGAGGGCGGCGGACCACGTCCTCAACGGAGCCGATCTCCTCAACATGCCCGTCGTGCATCACGCAGATGTGCTGGCATAGGCGGCAAGCTTCGTCGATGTCGTGGCTCACGTAGAGCACGGTACGGTTACAGACGTCGAACAGGTCGAGCATGTTCTGCTCAAGCGCGCTCTTGAGATACGCGTCGAGCGCGCTCATGGGCTCGTCGAACATAAAAATGCCCGGGTGTGCCGCCACCATGCGAGCAAGCGCCACACGCTGCTGCTGGCCGCCCGAGAGGCGCGCGGGATAACGGTCGGCAAAGTCGGCCAGTCCAAAGATACCCAGGTAGCGCTCGGCAAGTTGTCTGCGCGCTGCGGCGTCGCCTGCACCCTCAACGCCGGCGCACACGTTATCGGCCACCGTCATATTAGGAAACAGCTGATAGTTTTGAAACATCAGGGCGCTTTTTCGCTCCTGGGGCGAAAGGTTGATGTCCGTCGCCGAGTCAAAAAAGGTCACGCCGTTGACGACGATCTTGCCCTCGTCGGGTGTCTCCACGCCGGCAATGCAGCGCAACGTGCAGCTCTTGCCGCAACCCGAGGCACCCAGGAGCGCCACACGCTCCTCGCCGGCCTCAAGCTGCATGTCGAGCACAAACCCGGGATAACGTTTCTTAATATCCAAAACGAGCGACATGATTTATCGACCTCCCTGCGGTGCTACGTCATCGCGCATAAGCTCGGCCAACGCCTCGCGATCGATACGCAAGGCATCGCCGCCCGCCGGGTCGAGTGAATCGCCCTGTCCGGCGAGATCTTTGGCCTGCTTGCGCTCCGCACGGGAAAGGCCCCGCTCGCGGTACTTTTGCGAATGAGCGGTGTACATATTGATGAACAGGATGACCAGGAAACTGAACACGATCACGACGACGACCCAAAAGAGAGCCACCGACGTGTTGCCGCCCATCCACTCAAAGTAGATGGCGATGGGGATGGTCTGGGTAATGCCGGCGTAGTTGCCCGCAAAGAACAGGGTGCAGCCAAACTCGCCCATGGCACGCGCGAAGGCAAGCACCGCGCCGGCGGCGATGGAGGGCCAGCCGAGCGGCATCATGAGCTTGGCAAAGATACGACGCTCGGACCATCCCAGGGTTCGTGCGGCGTCGAGCATCTGCGTGTCGAGACTCTCGAAGGCTCCAAGCGCCGTGCGGTAAACCAGCGGAAACGACACAACGACGGCCGAAATGACCGCCGCAGGCCAGGTAAAGACGATCGAGATGCCGTGCGCGATGAGCCACTGGCCCACCCCGGTCGAGCGGCCAAACAGCATGAGGAGCAGAAAGCCACAAACCGTGGGCGGCAGCACCATAGGAATCGTAAAGACCGAATCGAGCAGGCCCTTGATGCGACTCGAGGTACCCATAGTCTTCCACGCGGCGAACAGGCCCAGCGCAAAGGAGATCAGCAGGGCAAGGCCGCTCGTTTTTATGGACACCCAAAACGGGCGATAGTCGATGTCGCCCAAAAAGGAAGCCAGAGAGGTCAAGGGGCCCTGCTCATCCCGCAACGCGACAGACGATGCCTCTACCATTTGAGCGCTATCAAGCCAACGCGCGCCACCCTTGGCATCACCCGAGGCCGATGCAATCACCACATAGCGGTCCCCATCCGCACCACGCACATCAAAGCCATAGGTATACCCACCGGCATCAAACGTTGTTTCCGCCGTGACATACCAAGGAAGATCCACGTCCTCTAGCTGCGCACCTCCCATGCAGTTTGCGCTGTCGAGCTCACAGACAAGGGCCTTGAGACCCGATACGCACTCGTTATCCCGCGGATCCAATCCATACTTCTCGACCGCCTTGGGCGATATCCACGCCACAACGCGATCGGCAGTAGGCGCCACTACAAGGTCCACGTCCTCGTCAACGGGAAACCGGTAGCCCTCAGGCTGGCCCTCCATGGCACGAGCGGTCCCCTTGGCCAACCGCTCAAACCCCTCGATCCCATAGGAAAGCCCATGAGCGGTCGCAGCAACCTGGGGCCCGTCCCCAGCGTCCCCAGCAAACGCAAATCCCGGCACCCAGCAAAGCGCGAATGTCAAAGCACAGGCGGCAAGCATGCGGAATCTATTAAGCACGAAAAGCTCCAAGCGAATACAAGGACGGAGTGAAACACAAAACGATGGAATTATCGCGCCAAGCCGCACTACTCGGAAAGCTCAAAGCCGTACTTAGCCCAAATCTTCTGGGCCTTCTTGTTGGTCAGACAGAAGTCGATGAACGCCTTGGCCTCGTCGGCGTGCTCGGAACTCTCGGCAACGGCACCCGGGTACACGATGGGCTTGTGCGAATCCTCGGGGCACACGAAGGCCTCCTCGATGCCGTCATAGCGGAAGATATCGGAGCTGTAGACAAAACCGGCCACGCAGTCGCCCGTAGAGACGTAAGACGCAGCGGTGCCGACCTTGTCGGCCAGGGCCACCTTGTCGGCAAGCTCGGGTGCATACTCGCCGTCGTCGCCCTCGGTGCCGGTGTAGAGACCCACAGAAGCTAAGGCCTGGTTGGCGTACTTGCCGGCGGGGACGGTCTTGGCGTCGCCGATGGCGATCTTGCCGTCCAGATTCGCGACGTCGGCGATGGCCTCGACCTTGGTGTCGGAGCCCTCGGCGCGAATGATCACAAGATCGTTGACGAACATATCCTCACGG
>USCJ01000117.1 GCA_900553215.1 uncultured Collinsella sp. | reverse complement strand
CAACGGCGGACGGGCGCTCGTGTCCGGCGATGTCGACGAGGATGATGTGGAAAGCCTGCTCATCCAGCAGATCGAATTTTGCTCCACGCTGATCCTCAACAAGACCGATACCGTCACGCCTGAGCAGATTGCCGAGCTCAAGGCCATTGTGCGCAGCCTACAGAAGGACGCCGTGATTGTCGAAGCCCAAAACGGCGAGGTCCCCATGGAGGAGCTGCTCGACACCGACCGCTTCGACTTTATGCGCGCCTACAACTCCGCCGCCTGGATCGAGGCCATGGAGCATCCCGAGGAGCACGACGACCCCGAGGTGCTCGAGTACGACATCGAGACCTTTGTGTACTCGCGCCGCAAGCCGTTTGACCTGCAGAAGTTCACCGATTTTGTTGAGCAGGAGTGGCCCGACGAGGTCATCCGCGTCAAGGGTCCGCTGTGGCAGACCGGCGATCCGGACATGTGCTACATGTTCGAGCAGGCCGGCCACCAAATGCGCCTGATGGAGAACGGTCTGTTCGTTGACTCCGCGCCCGAGGGCGAGAAGCAGAAGATCATCGACGAGAACCCCGAGATCATGCAGATTTGGGACGACGAGACGGGCGACCGCATGACGAGCCTGTGCATCATCGGCCGTCACATGGACAAGGATGCGCTCATCGCCTCCCTCGATGCCTGCCTGACCGACTGGCACCGCGCCTAGATTTATCCAAGCGAGCATTTTTCCGCCTACGTAACCGCCAAACCACCACGAAGGTGCCCTTCGTGGTGGTTTTTCATTCTGAGCCAAGGAGATTCATGTTCAACATTGTGCTGTATGCGCCCGAGATTCCGGCCAATACGGGCAATATCGGCCGCACCTGCGTGGTTACCGGCGCCCGCCTGCATCTGGTGGAGCCGCTGGGGTTTTCGCTCGACGACAAGACGGTGCGTCGCGCCGGCCTGGGCTACTGGCAAAATTTGGACGTGACGACCTATGCCGGCTGGGAGGATTTCCTTGCGCGCAACGGCCTCTCCCCCGCCGACGAACGCCTGCATCTGCTGACCAAAAAGGCGCGCCGCACCTATGCGCAAAGTACCTACCGCGACGGTGACTTTTTGGTCTTTGGCAGCGAGAGCTCGGGGATTCCCGAGCCACTGCTTGCCGCGGCGCCCGAGCGCTGCGAGCGCATCCCCATGTTGCGCGATTGCGACTCGCTCGAAAACGCCGACGCCTGGGAGGCCCACGAGGAGTCGCTCGGGCATACCGAGGACAGCCACGAAGCCATCCTTCGACAGGATATCTGCGGCAACTTCGTCGACCCGGACGACTACCGCATCAGCGCTCTCAACCTCTCCAACAGCGCCGCCATCGTCCTCTACGAGGCCCTGCGCCAAACAGGCTTTCCGGGAATGTGACAAAGGAACTGTCCCTTTGTCACATTCGGTTATAGGTAGCAGCCGGTGATGCTTGCGGGGCAGGCCACGATGTCGCCCGGCGTGCCGGCGCAGACGATTTGCCCGCCCGCGTCACCGCCGCCCGGGCCCATGTCGATCACATAGTCGGCGTTGCGGATAAGGTCGAGGTCGTGTTCGATCACGACAACTGTGGCGCCCTTGGCGACGAGGCCGTCGAACACACTCAGCAACACCTGAACATCGAGCGGATGCAGGCCGATCGTGGGCTCGTCAAATACGAATACGGCATCGTCCTGCACGCGGCCCATCTCGCTCGCAAGCTTAAGACGCTGCGCCTCGCCGCCCGAAAGCGCCGGCGTGGGCTCACCGAGCGTGAGATAACCCAATCCCAGGTCGTGCAAGGTCTGCAAACGCGCCTGTACCTTTTTGAGTCCCAGCGTGGCGTCGAGGGCCTCGTCCACACTCATGTCCATGAGCTGCGGCAACGTCAGTAAGCCCCCGTCCTTGCCCTCGCGATGGATATGCGAAGCCGCGTCTGCATAACGTGAGCCGCGACATGACGGGCAGACGATCTCGACATCGGGCAAAAACTGCACGTCGAGCGATATCGAACCCGTGCCATCGCACGTAGGGCAGCGCAAGGCGCCAGTGTTGTAGCTAAATGCGCCTGCCTTGTAGCCGGCTGCCTTGGCCTCGGGCGTGCGGGCGAAGGCGCGACGCAGCTCGTCATGGATGTCGGCATAAGTCGCCACCGTCGAGCGCACGTTGGCGCCGATGGGCGTAGCGTCAATCAAATTTGCGCGGGCAATGCCCTCGGCATCGACCCAACGCACATGGCTTGGCAGGCGCTCGCCAGTTGCCTGAGCCTTGAGCGCCGGGATGAGCGTCTCGAGCACCAACGTCGTCTTACCCGAACCCGAAACGCCCGTCACCGCGACCAAGCGACCGCGCGGGATATCGACTTCGAGCGGTTTGACGGTATGGATGGCATCGGTCGCCATGCGGATATGGCCCCGGTCGAACATTTCGTCGTCAGCCACCTGCGGCCGCAAGCGCTTGGGCTCCGAGCGCAAAAACGGGGCGATGCGGCTGTCCTGCGATTGCTCGACCTCATCCACCGTACCGGCGGCGATCACATTACCGCCGCCCGCTCCGGCAACGGGGCCCATCTCGACCAGATAATCGGCTTCCGCCAATACGCGCGTGTCGTGGTCGACAACGACCACGGTGTTGCCGTCATCCACCAGATCGCGCATTACGCCTACCAAGCCGTCAACATTGGCAGGATGCAAGCCGATCGAGGGCTCGTCGAGCACATACAGCACGCCCGTCGAGCGGTTGCGCACCACGCGGGCAAGCTGCACGCGCTGGCGCTCACCCGTGGAGAGCGTAGCACCGGCGCGGTCGAGCGAGAGGTAATCGAGCCCCAGGTCGACCAGGCGACGAGCCGCGCTCAAAAACGAATCGCAGATATCCGTCGCCATGGGCTGCATCTCGGCCGGCAAGGATGCGGGCACCCCGCGCGCCCACTCAATCGCCTCGCCCAGCGTCATGGCCGCCGCCTGCGCCAGATTGATACCGCGCACCTGGGGCTGGCGCGCAGCCTCGGAGAGGCGCGTGCCGCCGCAGTCACGGCACGGGCCCTCGCGCAAAAAGCGTGCCACGCGTTTGAGGCCCTTATCGTCCTTAACCTTGGCGAGCGCGTTCTCGACCGTATAGACGGCGTTGTAATAGGTAAAGTCGAGCGGCGTGGCGCCCTCGCCGTTTTTGGGGACGTAGAGAATATGCTTCTTAACCGCCGGACCATGGAACACGATGTCGCACTCTTGAGGCGTGAGCTGGTTAAACGGCACGTCGGTGCGCACGCCCATCTCGCCGGCCACCTGCTTCATCAGGTCCCACATGAGCGTGCCCCAGGGAAGCACTGCGCCCTCATTGATAGTCTTTGACTCGTCGGGCACCAGGCTCGCCTCGTCCACCTCGCGCATGACACCGGTGCCGCCACAGGTGGGACATGCACCGCCGCTATTGAAAGCCAAATCCTCGGCACTCGGCGCGTAGAACTCGCGGCCGCATGTCGGACACGTGAGTGACAGGCCCGCAGCCACGTTAAGGCTCGGCTCCACACGCGCCCCGCAATGCGGGCACATGTGATGGGCGCAGCGGCTAAAGAGCAGACGCAGACTATTGTTGAGCTCGGTCATGGTGCCAAAGGTGGAACGCACGCCCGGCACGCTGGGGCGCTGATGCAATGCGAGCGCCGCCGGCACATGCAACACCTCGTCCACCTGGGCGTGCTCGGCCTGCGTCAGACGACGGCGGGTATAGGTGCTGAGCGCCTCCAGGTAACGGCGCGAGCCCTCGGCATAAAGAACTCCCAGTGCCAGCGAACTCTTGCCCGAGCCCGACACGCCGGCAATGCCCACGAGCCTTCCCAGCGGGATATCGATATCGATGTCCTTGAGGTTGTGGACGCGCGCGCCGCGCACCTCGATAGCACTTGGTTGTAGCGACACCGTCATCGCTCCCCTTCCTGTTGATCAAATGTGACAAAGGGACCGTCCCTTTGTCACATCAGTCGTGCCATAAAATGCGATCGCGAATGTACGCGCCCAGCATGGGCACGGTAAACCGCACAAGGCCGTATCCGGCGGCCTCGATGACGCGCTCGCGAATCAGGCTTGCGCGATATTTACTCGCCCAGCTCTGGGTACGGTCGCAGCGCTCAATGATATCCGCCGTGCGCGTCGGCTTGTCCTCGTCAACCGCCATAGCCTCGATAAAGAGGCGCTGAGGGCTGCGCAGACCGTAATACAGAGGTGCGTCAACCGCTTCGTAGAACTCGGAGACGGCATCCGCATGGCCATTCTCGACATCGCGCCTTTCGATGACCTGCGAGCCACGCCGGACAGCAGACCGCCACATGTAATAGCCCACCAGCTGAACCATATAGGGATGCCCCATGCTCTTGCGCGCCGCAAGGTCCGCCGTCTCCGCGTCAACGTAAAGACCAGCGTCTTTGACCGTCTGGATATACGAATCGCGCACTTTGGGCAAAGATATTGCCCCCAACGTACGCTGCTGGGCACGCCGCAAAAACGTCACGCTCGGCTCTTCGAGCAGATCGTCAACCATACTGGGCAAGCCGGCGAACGCCAGCGCAAGACCGCGCTGGTCGCTATCGGGCAAGCCCGTGGCATCCTGGTCTCCGAGCACCTGCTGATAGAGGACGGCAAGAGCCGCCAGTTCCTCGATAGACACCGATTGTGCCTCGTCAATCGCAAACAAGACGCCCTTGCCCGGACCGAGCTTCTTGAGACGCTCGTTGACCAGCCCTCGCAATGTCTCGCCTTTTGCCCGCGCCGCCTCGACCGACATCCGGCCAAACGACGGCCCAAACTCCATTGACGTCACAACGGGTTTATTCGAGCGAAGCGCGTCGGCCAAGCGGTCGCACAAACCAAGCGAAGCGGAATCGGAGACAACCGCCCATCCGCGCTCGCTGGCTAGACGTTGCAGCTCCCGCAGGAGAACCGTTTTGCCACAGCCGCGGTTTCCCGTAATGAGCATGAGCCTGCCCGGCGCTCCGGCGCCGTTGTCGAGCCCTTCCTCAAAATCTTCGATGACCGACTCGCGACCGATGAGTATCGGAGGCCGCTTACCAGCTGTGGGCTTAAAGGGATTTGGATTCATATCGGCCTCCTCGGATTGGTAAACCCTGGTAACAGTTATACCAACTTATACTGAGTT
>USCJ01000116.1 GCA_900553215.1 uncultured Collinsella sp. | reverse complement strand
CGCACGGCGAGCGCATGGTGGGCTCGGAGCTGACGGCCGAGGACCTCGATGTCGATCGCACTTTGCGCCCCCAGCGCCTGGACGATTACTGCGGCCAGGAGCATATCAAGCAGAGCCTGCGCGTGTTGATCGAAGCGGCGCAGAGCCGTGGGGAGACGCTCGACCACGTGATCTTCTCGGGTCCTCCGGGCCTGGGCAAGACCACGCTGGCCACCGTAATCGCCAACGAGTTGGGCGCTCAGATAAAAACGACGAGTGGCCCGGCCATCGCGCGTACGGGCGACCTGGCGGCCATCCTTACCAACTTGCAGCCGGGTGATGTGCTGTTTATCGACGAGATCCACCGCCTCAACCGTTCGGTCGAGGAAGTCCTGTACCCCGCGATGGAGGACTTTGCCCTCGATATCGTGATTGGCAAGGGTCCGGCGGCGCGCTCGATTCGCCTGGATATCCCCAAGTTTACGCTGGTAGCAGCAACGACCCGCTCAGGCATGTTGACCGGCCCGTTGCGCGACCGCTTTGGCATTTCATATCGCCTGGATTACTACACGGTCGAAGAGCTCGCGCAGATTGTGACGCGCTCGGCGTCCATCCTGGGCGTGACGATCGACCACCCCAGTGCGCTCGAGATCGGCTCGCGTTCGCGCGCCACGCCGCGTCTTGCCAACCGCCTGCTCAAGCGCGTGCGCGATTACGCACAGGTGCGCGGCAACGGTCCCATCGAGCTCGATATCTGTCGCCAGGCGCTCGAGTTCTTCGAGATCGACGAGCTCGGCCTGGACTGGATGGATATTCGTATCTTGGAGACGCTTGCCAAGACGTTCTCCGGTCGTGCCGTGGGACTTACGACCCTTGCCAGCGCGGTGGGCGAGGACCCGGGCACGCTCGAGGATGTCTATGAGCCCTATTTGCTGCAGTGCGGGTTGATGATTCGTACGCCGCAGGGCCGTCAGGCAACCCTGCGCACCTTTGAGCACCTGGGGATTGAACCTACCGTTTAGGGCGCTTTGTTTTGGCGGGCTGTTGGGCTATCGCCGGGCATCGGGTAAACATATCGCCGTTCATCGGTTATGGGCGTTTTACTATTGCGCGCCCGTGCTATGCTGAATTGGTCTTTTTCTCATTCGGTAACGAAAGGACCGCCCATGCCTACTGACATCGAAATCGCACGTTCTGTCACGCCGCTGCCTATTACCGAGGTGGCCAAGAACGCCGGCGTCGACGTTAAGCACCTTATTCCGTACGGCTTCGACAAGGCTAAGGTCGACTATTCACTGCTCAACGAGCCGACCGATCACCAGGCCAAGCTCGTCCTCGTGACCGCTATCAACCCAACGCCTGCGGGCGAGGGCAAGACCACCACGACCATCGGTCTGGCCGATGGCCTGCGTCGTCGCGGCGTCAAGAGTGCCGTGGCCCTGCGCGAGCCTTCGCTCGGCCCCGTCTTTGGTGTTAAGGGCGGTGCTGCCGGCGGCGGCTGGGCTCAGGTGATCCCCATGGAGGATATCAACCTGCACTTTACCGGCGACTTCCATGCCATCGGTGCTGCCAACAACCTGCTGGCCGCCATGCTTGATAACCACATCCAGCAGGGCAACCAGCTTGGCATCGACGTTAAACGCATCACTTGGAAGCGCGTCGTCGATATGAACGACCGTCAGCTGCGCCACGTCATCGACGGTATTGGCGGTAAGGCCCAGGGCGTGCCGCGCGAGGACGGCTTCGATATCACCGTCGCCTCCGAGGTCATGGCAATCCTGTGCCTGTCTACGAGCATCAGCGACCTCAAGGAGCGCCTGGGCGAGATCGTCGTCGGCTACAGCTTTGCCGGCGAGCCCGTCCGTGCCCGCGACCTTAAGGCCCAGGGTGCCATGGCCGCGTTGCTTAAGGACGCGCTCAAGCCCAACCTGGTGCAAACGCTCGAGGGCACGCCCGCGTTTGTCCACGGCGGCCCCTTCGCCAACATCGCCCACGGCTGCAACTCTATCATGGCCACGCGTATGGCGATGCGCTTTGGCGATGTTGCCATTACCGAGGCCGGCTTCGGTGCCGATCTGGGTGCCGAGAAGTTCCTCGACATCAAGTGCCGTATGACGGGCGTTCGCCCCAGCGCCGTCGTGGTCGTCGCGACCGCTCGTGCGCTGAAGTACAACGGTGGCGTCGCCAAGGCCGACCTCAACGAGGAGAACCTCGAGGCACTCAAGGCCGGCATGCCCAACCTGCTGCGTCACGTCGACAACATCCAGAACGTTTATGGTCTGCCCTGCGTGGTCGCCATCAACCGCTTCCCGACGGACACCGAGGCCGAGCTTGCGCTCATCGAGTCCGAGTGCCAGAAGCTCGGCGTCAACGTTAAGCTTTCCGAGGTCTGGGCCAAGGGCGGCGAGGGCGCGCTCGAGCTTGCCGATGAGGTCATGCGTCTGATTGAGCAGCCGAGCGAGCTCAAGTTTGCCTATGAGGACGGCGCCGATGTGGCCGACGCTCTTGAGGCCATTGCCACCAAGGTCTACCGCGCCGACGGTGTTGACTTTACGCCGGCCGCCAAGCGCCAGCTCGCCGAGCTGCGCGAGAACGGCTTTGGCAACCTGCCGGTGTGCGTGGCCAAGACGCAGTACAGCTTTAGCGACAACGCCAAGGCCCTGGGCGCTCCCGAGAACTTCCGCATCACGGTGCGCGAGCTCAAGGTTTCCGCCGGTGCCCACTTTGTGGTCGCACTGACTGGCAGTGTTCTGACCATGCCGGGCCTGCCCAAGGTCCCTGCGGCCGAGAACATCGACGTCGACAACGACGGCAACATCACCGGCCTGTTCTAAGCCTGCTGCCCATAGCTGCTTGTCCGCCCCGCCGTGCCCACAAGGCCCGGCGGGGCTTTTTTATCCTTAGGCCCGCGCATGTCTTGTAGATACCGACGGGCTCTGCCCATCATAGGCTTTTGCGCGGGTAGAATGCATGGATAACTTGATGCTCACGCGCGACGGAAAGGAATCGTTGCATGGATCAGGACAAGACAACCGTGATGGGCGGCTACGGTTCCGCGCAGGCTGGCGATAGCGCCGATGCGACCCGCGTTGTTCCCAACCCCGGATATACCGACCCCGCCGCGACGCAGCCTTCTGCCGAGCCCACCCGGGTTATGGGCTATGGCGACACGGCGCAGGATTCTTATGCTGCATCTTCGCAAGGCCCCTATGGCAACGCAGCTCCGGACCCGTTTGATTACGCGCCGCAGGATTCTTATGCCGCCTCGACACCGAATCCTTATGATGACCTGCCGCAGAATCCCATTCCGCAGCCTCAGCAGACGACGTATATGCCTCGCACGGCGCAGCCTCGCTACGAGTCACGCGAGCCGTATCGCGAGTACCCCAAGTCGATTCCGCAATATGGCGAGGACGAGGAGAAGAAGCCGTCGCGTTCGTCGAGCGTGATCAAGAAGATCCTCATCGTACTGGCGATCTTCTTTGCGCTGTCGGTTGTGTTTGCCATCGTGTCGGGCATGCTTAACAAGCGAGGGAGTTCAACGGCCGATACCACTGCCGAGCAAACCGAGTCCGCCTCGTCTAGCACCGTCGATCTGAGCGATATCCCGGGGCAGTACTGGTCCAACGCCAAAAAGCTTCTCAAGTCGCGCGGCGCCGATCTTTCGAATGCCGTGGTCCTGACTGATGATGGCTCAACGCCCGTCATCGATGCCAACTGGGTCGTTACTTCTGCCTACTATAACGACAACGGCAACCTCGAAATTCAACTCACGCACAAGAACAGCTCGGGCAACTCGTCCGGCGGCCAAAGCGGTACCGACAGCTCGAGCTCCAATACGCTGGAGGACTTGAGCAACAAGGCACAGGAGTTGGGAGACAAGGCGCAAGAGCTGGGCGATACGGCACAAAACCTGGGCGACACCGCGCAGAACTTGGGCGACATGGCGACGGATGCCTGGAACGCACTGCAAAACGGCATCTCGGGCGCGCAGGGAAACTAGCTGTTAAGCGGGCTACAGCTGCTCTGCTGGACGGTCGGGCGAACTAAAGCCCGAATCAAATGTGACGACGCATGAGACGTTGGGCCGGCGCTCGTGCACGATGCGCGTGACGAGCTCCAGCAGCTCCTCGTCGGATATGTCAAAGCCGTCGGGGCGCACCAGGTCAAACGAAACGAACCCGTCGTGCTCGTGCAGGTCGTGGATGGAGAGCGCGGGATCGATCTGCATGACGCCGCGCTTGACCCAGCCGCGCAGATCATCGCCGGTTGTCGCGATGGGGTCGCAGTGCAGCGTGATGCCAATGCCCATCTGGCGCTTGATGTCGTGCTCGATGGTGTCCAGGATCTCGTGGTGCTCAAATGCGTCGCCCTCGCCGGGCATCTCCACGTGGGCGCTGGCAAACTGACGACCGGGGCCGTAGTCGTGCACCATCAGGTCGTGTGTGCCCAAGACCTGCGGATAGGACATGATCTTGTCGCGGATTGCCTGGACGAGCTTGGGGTCGGGCGCTTGCCCCAGCAACGGGCTGATGGCGTCGCGCACCAGGCCCATGCCGCTGATGCAGATGAAGATGCCCACACCCAGGCCTGCCCAGCCATCGAGGTCAAAGCCGGTCGTCTGCGAAATAAGCGCCGCCATCAAGACCGAACCCGAGGTGATGACGTCGTTTTTGGAGTCCTGTGCTGTGGCAATAAGTGTTTCGGAATCGATACGGTTGCCCAGCGCGCGGTTGAATGCGGCCATCCAGAATTTGACGAGCATGGACAAGACGAGAGCGGCTAGGGAGACCAGCGTGTAGGCGGTGGGGGAGGGCTTGATGATCTTGGTGACCGACTCGAGGATCAGGTTGATGCCGACGGCGCAAACCAGGACGGCGACAAACAAGCCGGCGAGGTACTCGTAGCGGCCATGGCCATAGGGGTGGCCTTCGTCTGCTGGGCGGCTGGCAAGGCGGAACCCGAGCAGGCTCACGATATTGCTCGAGGCGTCGGAGAGGTTGTTGAAAGCGTCGGCGATGAGCGAGACAGAGCCGGCGAGCAGGCCCGCGATGCCCTTGGCCAGGCACAGAGTGATGTTGAGGCCAATGCAGATGAGGCTTGCGGCGAAGCCCGCGTTGGTGCGGCAGGAGGTATCGACCGGCTCGCCCTCGCTGCCGGGAACAAGCGTAT
>USCJ01000115.1 GCA_900553215.1 uncultured Collinsella sp. | reverse complement strand
CCTTCCTCGCCGGTGCCATCCTGGTCATGGTTGCGCTCGTGATCGTACTCAACCTGGTTCGCAGCCGTACCGGCCGTGCCATTATGGCCGTGCGCGACAACAAGATCGCTGCCGAGTCCGTGGGCATCTCCGTCACCGAGTACCGCATGATCGCCTTCGTGGTTTCCGCCGCTCTCGCCGGCGCTGCCGGAGCCCTCTTCGGCGGTAACTTCTCGCAGCTTTCCGCTACCAAGTTCGACTTCAACACGTCCATCCTCATCCTGGTGTTCGTGGTCCTGGGCGGTCTGGGCAATATGCGCGGCTCCGTCATCGCGGCGGCGTTGCTCACGGTGCTTCCCGAGCTGCTCCGTCAGTTCTCGGACTACCGCATGCTCATCTACGCCATCGTGCTGATCCTGGTCATGATCTTTACCAACAACCCGCAGCTCAAGGCGTTCTTCGCACGCATTAAGGACCGCTTTGCTTCCAAGAAGGAGGTGGCAGTCGATGCCCAGTAAGTTTGAGTTCAACAAGGGCAAGATGGTCCCGTATCCTTCTGGCGCCATCGTTCCCGATCGCGACCTGGGCCAGCGCCCGGCGCTCGAGTGCATCCACTTGGGCATTGAATTTGGCGGCCTTAAGGCAGTAGACGACTTTAGCCTGACCATCGGTAAGACCGAGATCGCCGGTTTGATCGGCCCTAACGGTGCCGGTAAGACCACGGTCTTCAACCTGCTCACCAAGGTCTATCAGCCCACCCACGGCACGATCCTCTTAAACGGCAAAGACATCCATGACCTCAACACCGCGCAGGTCAACCGCGCGGGCATCGCACGTACGTTCCAGAATATCCGCCTGTTCGGCGAGCTGAGCGTGGAAGAAAACATCACCGTCGCGATGGACACGCAGATGCACTACACGATGCCCGAGGGCATTTTCCGTCTGCCCCGCTTCTGGAAGGAAGAGCGCGTCATGCATGAGCGCGCGATGGAGCTTCTGTCCATCTTCCACATGGAAGACCTTGCAAACGCCAAGGCGAACTCCCTGCCTTACGGCGCGCAGCGCAGACTGGAAATTCTCCGCGCGCTGGCCACGAACCCGAGTCTGCTGCTTCTTGACGAGCCCGCCGCCGGCATGAACCCGAGCGAGACGGCTGAGCTGATGGAAAACATCCGCTCCATCCGCGATACGTTCAAGATCGCGGTGCTGCTCATCGAGCACGACATGAACCTCGTCATGAACATCTGCGAGGGCATTGCCGTTTTGAACTTCGGCCATGTCATCGCCAAGGGCACACCCGAAGACATTCAGAACAATCCCGAGGTCATTGAAGCCTACCTCGGCAAGCAGAAGGAGGCCTAACGATGGGACAGATCTTACAGGTGAACGATCTTCACGTTTACTACGGCAGCATCCACGCCGTCAAGGGCGTTTCCTTCGAGGTCAACGAGGGTGAGGTCGTCACGCTGATCGGTGCGAACGGCGCGGGTAAGTCGACCGTTCTGAACACGGTCTCCGGCCTTCTGCATCCCAAGCACGGCAGCGTTGTTTTTGAAGGCAAGGACTTAAAGGGCGTCCCCGCGCACAAGATCGTCGAGCACGGTCTTGCGCAGGTTCCGGAAGGCCGCCACGTCTTTTTGCAGATGACGGTCGAGGAGAACCTGGAGATGGGCGCCTACACGCAGCCCAAGTCCACGGTGGCTCCGGGCCTCGAGCGCGTCTACGAGCAGTTCCCGCGCCTGAAGGAACGCCGTCGCCAGGTCGCCGGCACCCTTTCGGGCGGCGAGCAGCAGATGCTCGTTATGGGTCGCGCCCTTATGAGCAACCCCAAGCTGCTCATGCTCGACGAACCCTCCATGGGTCTGGCGCCGATTCTGATCGAACAGATCTTCCAGATTGTCGAGGACTTGCACAAGGCCGGCACCACGGTGCTCTTGGTCGAGCAAAACGCGCAGATGGCGCTTTCCATCGCCACGCGCGGCTACGTGCTCGAGACCGGCAAGATCACCATGACCGGCACCGGCCAAGAGCTCCTGCACGACGATAACGTCCGCAAAGCCTATCTTGGTGGTTAATCCATTCAGCAAAGGGGGCGCTGACCAACCCGGTCAGCGCCCCTTTTAAGTTGCGGTGAAATAGGGACTAAATAGGGATTCTAGACGCCAAAACAGTCCCTATTCCACCGCAACTTCAATGGGGCGTGCGACGATGACCGTCCCAAATTGGCACCCCTGCACCAAGCCAAGGCCCCGTTCCGGAATGTGTCGGAACGGGGCCTTGGTGGTTGGGGCCTATTGGGTTTTGCTCGCTAGTCTACCTTATGCCCGCATGTTGGGCAGAACTGGGCTTCGGGTACGAGCGGGGTTCCGCAGTGGCGACAGAAGCGGGCGGGCTCGGTCGGAGCTGCCGGTGCCGTCGGCATCGCAGGTACTGCAGGTGGAACGGCGTTCTGCTGGGCGCGCTTCTGACGTCGACGCTGCTTGCGTTGAGGTTTGGGCGCTGCAGCTACCGCACCGTTCGCGGCCTTCGCACGCTTCTTGCGGATGCAAAGGACAACGATCGTGCCACCGATGATGAGGACAATCGCCACGCCGCCGCAAATGACAAATGGTAGATGATTCTGGACAAAGTACAGCACATCCTCAGGCAGCGAATGGGGGATATTGGACTTATAGATGTTCACGTGGACCGTTGCGGGGTCGTTTTCATCGTTATAGGTTTCCAAAATCCTACGATCACCGTCCATGAACCAAAGATCGGACCAATGAGAGCCAAACTCGCTCTTTGCTCCGGTTTTTGCATCAGCTAGGCATACCGAGCGTTTGTCACCATCTGTGCTTACTCCGAGCAGGGCCTTACCGTCATGTGAGATGTCTTTGAGGTATCCACCGCCGAAGGGGAAGGCGATCGAGCTAATAATCTCTTCCTTTCCCAAATCATAGACGCCAACGTTTGCATCAGTATCGTTTAGGTCGTAATAACCTTCAGCCTCTTCAAATAGCTCGTTTGACCCTCTTTTTATATAGATTGGGTAGAACTTAACTGATTCCGAGTAGAAATTATTAGGAGCATGCTCATCGTCATTGAGAAGAACGCTCATGTTTCTGTCGCGGTCAGCTTTTATTAGTGCAATGTCGCTCTGAAGATAAATGTCGTCCGAGTTAGAACTGAGGGTAATGCAGTTGACATCCGAAGACCTATCATCTTTTTTTACGTTGACGGTCTTTAATTCTGTTGACCCTGTATCACAGTTGAAAACCCTAAGTGCAACGACGCCGTCCTCGGTATTGTCCTGTAAGGCATATAGGCGGCTCATGTCTTTTGAGTAACTGTAGTACCACCAAGAGTCATCTTTATCTGGCTGGTATGTCTGGACCAGTTTGTCGGATTCAAGATCATAGATTTCGACCAATTTAGGATCGTCTTCATCGTCATAGTGCTCCACGGCAGCCCTATTGCCATCATCGGAGACGGTTACATTGGTCCAGGCATATTTGGCCGAAGTGATGGGATGGACTGTTTGGGTCTGGTTGTCTGGTGAGAATACGATCAAATTATTACCGTCTTCCCAGTAGAGCTGATCGCTATCGGTGATATATGCGTAATCAAGGCATTCATCTGATATATTGATGGGGCTCATGCTGCCATCATTGAAATTGATAAGGGATATTGTCTTTCGGTTGAAATCGTCATCGCAGTCGTACAGATAGCCGAACTTTGTATGGCCGTTCGTGCGGATATCCGAGTTTTCACTACTTACCTTAAAGCTATACGACTTCTCAAGTTCAGGCGTTGGTACACTACCGCCGGCTAATGCTGCAGGAGGGGTTGCGAGCGGAGACAGGGCCGCGATCAGGCCGATGGCGACTGCTGCGATCCTTCCGCTCTTTTGGATGCTCTTAAACATGGCAATCCTTTCCTCTAGATTCGAATGACGATACTGCCATGGTTAATCGGGATTCCGAAATCTTGTTGCGCAACATTCACCATCGGCAACATTTTTCGGCCAGCTGTAATGATCCGTTTTCCTCCGTCCCCAAGAGATCATTCTGAGTTGCGGTGAAATAGGGACTTAATACGGGCTCCAGAGGCCAAAAGCAGTCCCTATTCCACCGCAACTTCATGGGGATGTGTGACAATGCCCGTCGGAAAACATCTGCTGTCTTTGGGGGTCTAGCTATGCTGTACGAGTTTTGTGCCGAGAACTTTGAGCGAGTGCCGGCGGCCATCGAGGCCGGGGCGGGGCGCATTGAGCTGTGCGACAACCTCGCCGTCGGTGGCACCACGCCTTCCGCCGGCGTTATCAGCGCTACGGTCAGCTATGCTCACGAGCATGACGCGCGAGTGATGTGCATGATTCGCCCGCGTGGCGGTGACTTTCACTACAACCAGGACGAGCTGCGCATGATGGAGATGGACTTGGGTCTTGCCGTGAGCGCCGGCGTTGACGGCCTGGTCTTTGGCTGCTGCAAGCCCTGTGCCGGCGGCTGGGCGCTCGACGAGCTCACCCTCGGCGCCCTCGTGATGGCTACGGGCTGCGCGACCGAGGAGTGCAAGCGCGGGGCCATCGATATCACCTTCCACATGGCCTTTGACCAGCTTTCGCTCGAGGCTCAGCTCGATGCCATTGACACACTCGCCGACTGCGGCATCACGCGCATCCTGACGCATGGTGGTGCTGCTGGAACGCCGATCGAGGACAACCTGGAGTACCTGTCGCGTCTTGTCGAGTATGCGGGCGACCGCCTGACCATCCTTCCCGGCGGCGGCATTTCTACGGCCAACCGCGATACCGTGGCGGCGGCATTGAGCGTCTCCGAGCTCCATGGCACCAAGATCGTGCAGTTGGAGGTATAACCCGTGGCGCTGGTATTTGACGTTCAGCAGGCGAACGGTAAGCCCGACGATAATCGTCGCCCTGGCACCGCGTGCCCCTTTTGCGACACGGAGGGGCTCGCCAACATCATCGAGCGCGATGGTGACTGCATCTGGCTCGAGAATAAGTTCAAGACCTTGCGGGCCACCCGTCAGACCGTATTGATCGAGTCGGCCAATCACGACGCCGACCTGGCGACCTATGAACCGGATGAGCTGCATCATGTGATGCGGTTTGCCCTGGGCTGTTGGCAGCAGATGATCGATTCCCAACAGTACCTCAGCGTGCTCATGTACAAGAACAAAGGCCCGCTTTC
>USCJ01000114.1 GCA_900553215.1 uncultured Collinsella sp. | reverse complement strand
CGCGCCTGCGAGTTCTTTGGCATCTCCAAGTACAGCTTCTATAGCTACCTCAATGAGGCCAAGGCGGCGGCCGGCGACAAGTAGGCACTCGCCTAGATTGCCCCTCCCCTTTTGGGCGCGAGTTCTGGAAAGCTCGAATCCAAGACCGAGCCGCTTGGGAAGTTCCATATAATCGATGTCATTAGTATTTCGAAAGGGTGGAACAGAATGGCGTTGAGCAAGGCATCATGCACCGGTCGCGGATTGATTCCGGCAATTGGTGGACATGTGCACCGCATGTTCGATGAGGGTGAAGACGACCTGTTTTCGCTGAGCCTTGACGACGTGATGGATGATCGCCCGTGGACCGCCGACGAACTCATGGGCGGCGGGGCTCGCCCGTCAAGCCCCAATCCCGCACTTGCGCCTAAGCCCGCATCTGCGCCGGCTCCTGCGCAGTCGCCTGTTTCGACGCCCGCGTCTACGCCCGCACCCATTTCGGCGCCCACGCCCACTCCCCGCCCCGCAAGCGACCCGTCCGAGACGGCGGCGTTTCTCGCTGCAGCGACGCAGGGCAAATCGGCCGACAGCACCGTTATGTACAGCGCCCGGCAGTTGCCTGTTCCTGCGGCACGCAAGCCTCCGGTCACAAGGCTCGATGAGCCCGTTGCCCATCAGGTTGCCTACGATTCCTGGGCTGCAGCCGATCTGGATGAGACCTCTACCGGCATGCCGGCGCTCGACGTTCCAGTTAATCCGCTTTTTGCCGCCAACACGAGCGCCGCGGGCTATGAGGGCGGTGCGGCATATTCCGATTATTCCGATGGCTATGCTGACGCCGGTCGCATCGAGACCGAGGATTATGGCACCACATCGAGCGATTATCTCAACGATCCGTACGCCGCCACGCCTGCACCGGAATATGACCCGGAGGCCGCGTCCGCACCGGCGTATACCAAAAGCACGGGCGAAGAGCGCTTCGCCGATTATTACGCCGAGGAAAAGTCGCTGCGTTTTTCGGAATTTCCGCAGGCAGTCAAGGTTGCCTTTATCGCCATTGTCATTGCCCTGCTCGGTGTCATTGCGTTTGAGGGATTCCGGCTGTTCTCCGGCCCCACCCAAGCGGAGTCGGAGACCCAGCAAAAAGAGGACGATAACGAGTATCTGGACATCAACACCCTCAAGGGCGACCCCAACGACGGAGACGACGAGTAGCGAGGGTTAAGGGAGGGCCGGAAGAGCCGGCGGCATGTTACGGCTCCAAAAGCCCTGCCATAAAGATGGGCAGATACAGCACGTCACCATCGCGGTGAAGATTACATTCCGCAAGTACCAGGGCGCGATCGATTCCGTAGCCCTTCGTCGCGAGCGCGTTGTCGAGCGCCGCATGGGACTTAAAGCTCTTGCCCGACTTGACCTCGATGGCAAGGACCTCCCCATCGAATGTCTCTTCCACAAAATCGAGCTCACCGACCTTTTTGGACGTAAAGTAGCGCAATCTAAATCCATGAGCTTTGAGCTCTTGTGCAACGAAGCCCTCAAACGCCGCCCCCATGTTCATGCCAAAGGCGTCTTCCGCCTCCCCATCAAAAACGCCTTGGGCGACCCTTTTGGAATACGACGACATGAGCATTCCGGTGTCCAAGTAAAACAGCTTGAACAGATTTCGTTGCTCCCCCAATAAAAGGGGTGCCACGGGCGCCGTTACGTTATACACGGGAAGCGCGACACCTGCCTCCGATAGCCAGAGAAAATGATCTGTCACCTGCGAAAAACGTTTGACACCGTTAATCGATGACAGTTTGAATCGCCTGTTTTTGGAGCCGGCCTCGCTGGGAATCAGATCATAGATATCGCGAATAACCAAGCGTAGCTCGGGCGGAGCGTACTTTGCGATGTCATCGCGATACAGGGCGTGAAGATCGCGATGGATGTTTCGAACCTCGTCGACATTGCGCGTCGCCAAGAAGGAATTGACCGCGTCGGGCATGCCTCCCACCACCACATACTGATGGAACAGATCGAGCAAGCGGTCATACAGATAATCGGGGAGCTCCTTTTCGTCCTTTAGACAACCCCTGAGCATGTCAAACGCTCCGACAGCAACGCCGCTTGCCCAGCAAAACTCCTCAAAGTCGAGCGGGTACATCTGGACCTGCTCGACATACCCCACCGGCAGGGAATCGATGCCCTCGAGCTCAACGCCAAGGAGCGATCCGGTAAGGATGTATCGAAAGTCGCCGCGCTGGACCAGATATTTGATAAACGTCACCACGTTGGGGCATCGCTGCACCTCGTCGATAACCACGACGGTCTTGTTCGCAACCATCGGCTGCGTCGCAGCGATAGACATGCGCATAAGCAGGTCGTCCGCACTTTTCGCCGCCAAAAACGAATCGCGCACGGACGCGTCGGCGATAAGGTCGAACGTCACGACATTTTCGAACGATTCGCTTGCAAAGACGTTGACCAAAAATGACTTTCCAACCTGTCGGGCGCCCTTGACCAAAAGAGCCTTGTTAGGCGACGAGGCAAGCCAAGATTCAAACTGTGCTTTCGCTTTTCTCTGTAGCATAATCGCACCCCTTATTACGTGCTGCTTTAGCACTAGAATACACTTTTCCGTGGTTGTTAGGTGCTCAAATCGACACTTTTTCGAGGTTTTGAAGTGTGTATTACGACACTTTTCCGTACTTTTACACGGGATATTTCGACACTTTTTCGGATTTAAGCCTAGCAGCAGCCGGCGAAACCAAGCGCCGCCCGCGCGTCATTTCGCAGGCGGCGCTTGATTTCTGTCCGCGTGCGCTGATAGACTCCATCGTGCCCGCAAGGAGCGGGCGCGTTTTATCCAGAGTCGGGGTAGAGAGTTGGCTCCACGATCCCGACGCCAACCGGCCAAGAGGCACGGTGGCCCTGCCAACATCGATGAAAGGAGTCCGTATGGACAATTTCTCCGTGCGCAGTGAATACAGCTTCCACAACCTGGTCGTCAAACCGAATCACATGCATCTTCTGGATAAGCCAAATGGCTACGCCTCGGCCATGGTCAAGAGCAGCCTCTCCCACCAGATGCGCTTTACGGTGCAGAAGCTCGAGGAAGAGCTCTGTGCTGTCGGCAATCCACATGTGTTGCAGATCAACCTGCTCGGAGACGACTCAAGCGAGCCGTCGAGTTGGAAGCTGTTTGCAGACGGCACGTGCATCGCGGACGGCTCGGGTGACTTTGCCCGCAAGTGTTTCTTCGAGGGCGCCGAGGTGTTCCTGAACCTGTGTCGTGATGCCGTCGACGCGGCCGAGCTGCGCCAGTGGAGCCAGAGGGAGTACGAGCCGCTGAGTTCAGCGCGCGGGATTGCGATGGTGTAGGCAGACAGACCAGACAGCTCATCATACTGGTTGACGCTTCGATTCAAACAGCAGGGCGGAGTCGCGCTTACAGCCCCGCCATGCCAAACCGAATGGCGTTCTCAAAAGGCCTACCTCCCCTCCGCCTTCAACTTCATCAGCAGGTCGCCCAGCTCGGGGCACTTGCTGGAAAGGCGCGTCTGAGCTCGCTCGCCCATCCCCCACCGTTGGCGGATCTCCTGGGCGCATGGGCTCACGTGATAGTCTCCGTCCATCACCTGCTTGAGCAGCTTGGCGGTCACACGCGCATCGGCTAAGGCGTTGTGGGCGTGGCCCGTCGACTCGTCGAACTCGATGCCAAACCACGTTGCCGCATCACTCAAAGAGACGCACCCGTGGCTGCCCACGTCCATGATCGAGGTGTAAAACGCCTGCAGGTCGGCCCAATCCGTAGGGAATACGGAAAGATCGATATGCTTTGCCTGACACTCGGTCAAAAGCTGTCGACGGTCCGTCCCGCTCCAGCAAACCACCTGGGCGGAGTAGCGACCGATCCAATCGCTGAGCCTTTTGATCACCACATAGAGCGGATCGGCCATCGCGGTATCCACAGCCGATATCCCTGTGAGCTCGCGGACGGGAAACGCAACGCCTTCGGTAAATTCCGTCTGCACAAACTGCGAGAACTCGCCCATAACGTTGCCGTGATAATCGAGCTTGACGGCGCCGACTTCGATAATCTCATTGCGCAGTCCACGGCGTTGGCGCTGTTTTGGCACCGGCGCAAACTCAAAGTCCAGCACGATCTGGCGCGCAAAGTTCGTCGTATCGATAGCCGAGATACGCGGCGTCTTTTCAGCTGACACGGTTATGGCCTTTCTCCGTCAACTGCCGCCTGTTTCACAGGCAGCTAGATTGCCGTAAGGATAAGTGTCCGTGCGGACATGAAATCGCACAGTGCAGCTTTCCGGCATCCTTGCGTAAAGCTGCGCTTTGAGATGGTCACGTCGCTGTTATTATCGAACATATATTCGTATTTATGGCTGCAGTTTGATAGACTGGTTATTGTTGGCGGCAGTTCCATGTGCCGGGCAGCGCCCTCCATGCGACGGGAGGTGATGCCCATGACCGATCTGACTGATTTTGTGAAGCTCCTGACCGCTTTGGTCTCGCTCCTCACGGCGCTTATCGGACTTACCGAGGCACTCAAGCAGCGTACGAAGCATAAAAAGAGGGGTCGACGCCGCTAAGGCGATGACCCCTTAATCCAAGCAACGGCGCTGCCCAGCTCTTCACTACTTGGGCTGCCGTCGACCTTATTTTACCCACGGGCGCCGGGTTTACCAAATGGATTTTCGGTAAAGGAAGCACGGCACGCCCGCAAAACCACTACGCCCCAAGTGCCGCCATGGGGATCACCGCCACGCCGTCGTCGCGTGTGTAGGCAATGCTCCCCTTTCCAACCACGACCGCCAAAAACGCCGGCGCGGCATTCTGGGCGGCAGGATTGGAGAGCACTTTCCTCTCCAGCGCCTTGAGATTTCTCGCTCCATCGTCTGCTTTCGCATCACTCAGCTTGACCTCGATGGCTCCCCAGCGCCCGTCGTGCTAAACGATCAGATCGACCTCAAGGCCCTTCTCATCTCGGAAATAATGGACACTGTTGTCGACACCGCCGTAGGTGGAAAGGAACACGCGCACGTCGCGCAGAACGAGGTTCTCAAAGAGCATCCCCAGCGTTTGCATATCGCCAAGCAGCCGCTCGGGGGTAGCCCCCAGCAACGCCGCCGCAAGTGACGGGTCACAGAAGTAGCGCTTGGGGCGCACGCGAACGCGGACCTTCGAGCGCATGGGCGGCTCCCATCCGCACAGGTCTTCGGTCAGCTTGAG
>USCJ01000113.1 GCA_900553215.1 uncultured Collinsella sp. | reverse complement strand
GCGTCCGTTTTTGAGGCTTGGTATGCCGCCGCGCATACGAGCCCCGAGCTGCTCAAGACCCGTGCCTTCGGTCTGCCCGAGCTGTTCTGCCAAGACTTGGAGACCGCCGCATCCGACCATGCCGACGGCAAACCCGTGCTGGTCGCCTGCGCCGGTTGCTATCCCACCGCAACGAGCCTTGCCGCCGCGCCCGCCGTGCGCGCGGGCTGGGTGGCCGAGAACGGCCCCGTGATTGTCGATGCCATTAGCGGCGTGACGGGCGCCGGTAAGTCCTGCAACGCCCGCACCCATTTTTGCAGCGCCGACGAGAACTTGGAGGCCTACGGCGTGGGCAAGCATCGCCACACGCCCGAAATCGAGCAGATCTTGGGCCTGACCGATCGCGTCGTCTTTACCCCGCACCTGGCACCGCTCAAGCGCGGCCTGCTCTCCACGGTGACGCTGCCGCTCGCGCCGCAGGCTCTCGACACTCTGGCTCTTGAGGATGTCGTCGACCATTACAAGCAGTTCTACGCCGGTCGTACCTTTGTGCGCGTGCTCGATGCCGGCCAGCAGCCCAAGACGGCTTCGGTCGTCGGTACCAACGCTGCCCAGATTGGCCTCGCGCTCAACAAGCGCGCGGGCGTGCTGGTGGCGACGGGTGCTATCGACAATTTGTGCAAGGGCGCTGCGGGCCAAGCAGTCCAGTGCGCCGATATCGTCTTTGGTTTTGACGAGCGACGAGGCTTGCCCACAGTGGCGTGCCCGGTGTAGTACATTCGATTGTTAACGATTTGGTAGTCGGGCATCGAGTGGGGCGCCACTCTTGAGCTGGTCTCATGATCACGACTGGCATGGCGCGCCAACCGATGTCCGTTTTTTGTTTGACATAAGGAGTCATAAAGACGATGAATACCGAGCTGTTTGATATCAAGATTCGCGCCGTCGAGGGTGGCGTTACGGCTGCGGCTGGTTTTAAAGCCGCAGGCATCCACGCTGGGTTCCGCAAGAACCCCGAGCGTCTGGATTACGCGCTCGTCGTGCCCGATAAACCCTGTCCCGGTGCCGGCGTGTTTACCACCAATCGCTTTTGCGCGGCGCCCGTGCAGGTGAGCCGTGCCAACCTGGGCGGTGCCGACAAGGGCTACGGTATCATCGCCGGTGTTTCGGTCAACTCTGGCAATGCCAACGCCGCCACGGGTGAGACCGGCCTTGCCTGCGCGCGCGAGACGTGCAGCATCGCATCGCAGGTCATCGGCTGCGAGCCCCAGCAGATTCTGGTTGCCTCCACGGGTGTAATTGGCCAGATTCTGCCGATCGACACGTT
Organism: uncultured Collinsella sp.; assembly: GCA_900553215.1. Classification (GTDB taxonomy): domain Bacteria; phylum Actinomycetota; class Coriobacteriia; order Coriobacteriales; family Coriobacteriaceae; genus Collinsella. Next base: position 3,910 of record USCJ01000113.1, on the reverse strand, counting down.
TGAGACCGCCATTCCTGCTGCCTACGAGGCGCTCTCCGCCCACGGTGGCGCCGATGCCGCTCGCGCCATCATGACGACCGACACGCACTCCAAGGAGTACGCCGTGTCCTACGTCAGTGAGGCTGCGGGTCATGCGGGCAATGTCTATACGGTAGGCGGAATGTGCAAGGGCTCGGGTATGATCATGCCCAACATGGCCACCATGATCGCAGTTATCACCACCGATGCTCCCGTCGAGCCTGCGGCACTTCATGCCCTGCTGCTCTCGACCGTCAAGCAGACCTTTAACAAGGTAACGGTCGATTCCGACACCTCGACCAACGACACCTGCATCATGCTTGCCTCCGGCGCCGCTGCCGCAGATGCCGAGCCGATCGTCGAGGGCTCCAATGCCTTTGACGAGTTGGCATTTGCCGTGCACGAGGTGTGCGAGAGCCTGGCGCGCAATATCGCCGCCGATGGTGAGGGCGCATCCAAGCTTGTTACGGTCAACGTTACCGGCGCCGCTAACGACGAGGAGGCCGATATCGCCGCCCGTGCCGTTGCCAACTCGCCGCTCGTTAAGACCTGCATCGCCGGCCACGACTGCAACTGGGGCCGCGTTGCTATGGCGCTTGGCAAGTGCGGCGTGAAGTTTAATCAGGAAGACGTTTCCATCGACATGATGGGCATGCCTGTCTGTCGCAACGGTCTGACTGTTCCCTTTGACGAGGACGAGGCTCTACGACGTTTTGAGGCGCCCGAGATCGTGATCTCGGCCGACCTGGGCGCAGGCGACGCGGCAACGACCGTGTGGACCTGCGACCTCACGCATGAGTACATCTCCATCAACGGCGACTACCGTTCCTAGATTCCAGGCACGCTGCGCATCTTGCCGCGATTGCGGACAGCGGAGCACGGCGCGATAACGATACGAAAGACGAGGCAGATTATGAAATTCGCACGCGATTGTCGTTCGAGTGAATCCAACGAAGCAACCGCGCAGCTGCTGTCCGAAGCGCTGCCGTGGATTAAGAACCTGACCGGCAAGACGGTTGTTATCAAATATGGCGGAGCCGCCATGGTTGATGAGCAGCTGCGCCGCGACGTGATGAGCGACATCGTCCTGCTCAAGATCATCGGCATGCGCCCTGTTATCGTGCACGGTGGCGGCAAGGCCATCAACGAGGCGCTTAGCCACTACGACATCCCCGTCGAGTTTATGAACGGCCAGCGCGTGACCACGCCGGCGACCATGGATATCGTGCGCGAGGTGCTGGGCGGCAAGGTCAACCAGGAGCTGGTCGCGGCGCTCAACCATCACGGCAACCTGGCCGTGGGCGTTTCGGGCAGCGATGCCGGTACGCTCATCGCCGAGCCGCTCGACCCCGAACTCGGCCGCGTAGGCAAGGTCACGCACGTCAACACCGACTATATCGAGCGCCTGCTCGATAGCGAGTACATCCCCGTCATCGCTACCGTCGCGGCGGGGGAGGACGGCGGTTTCTTCAACATCAACGCCGATACCGCCGCCGGTGCCGTTGCGGCGGCGCTGCATGCGCATAAGGCGATCTTTTTGACCGACGTCGACGGCCTGTACAAGGACTTTAGCGATAAAGACTCACTCATCTCCAACCTAACACTCGACGAGGTTAACGAAATGCTCTACGGCGGCGAGGTCGATAAGGGCATGATTCCCAAGCTGCGCGCGGCCGTCGATGCGCTTGCCGGCGGCGTATTTCGCGCTCACATCATCAACGGCACCACGCCGCATTCGCTGCTGCTGGAGCTGCTGACCGATGCCGGCGTCGGCACCGTGATCCATTCCACCGAGACGGCTTACGAGTTCGATACGCATCCGCATCCGCTTTCGACGTTTGCTGCGCGTCTGACCGAGAACCTCGACGAGGTCGAGAAGCTTCAGACGGTCTAACTGACCCGCAGCCGCCCCATTTCTGCACCCATAGGCCTGCGCCGTCCGGCGCTCAACGAAAGGCATCCCATGTCACTTGCAGCTCAGCAATCGCTTGAATCCCATTACGTTATGCATACCTTTGGCCGCTCTCCGGTCGAGTTTGTCGAGGGTCACGGCATGAAGCTCACCGGCGACGATGGTCGTGAGTACCTCGACTTTCTTGCCGGCATCGGCGTGTGCAGCCTAGGTCATGGCGACCCGGCTGTGCTCTCGGCGCTCGAGGCACAGACCAAAAAGCTCATGCATGTCTCCAATTACTTCTACATCGAGCAGCGTGGACAGGTCGCGGCGCTGCTGTCCAAGCTTGCCAACGACGACTTAGATGGTGCACGCGTGCTTGCCGATGCCATTGCCGCCGGCGATGAGACCACGGCAGCTGCTCTTGGTGCCCCGGCTGCGGATGAGCAGGTTTGGGAGACCTTCTTTGCCAACTCCGGCGCCGAGGCCAACGAGGGCTCGATGAAGCTCGCGCGCCTGTACGCCAAGCGGTTCTGCGGATTGCCATAGTAGAAGGCATTGGCACGCGAGAGCACCGAGGGAAACGACCCCAGCACCAAAACGCGCGAGCGCTCGTCAAACACGGGTTCAAACCCATGCTCAATATGTTGATAGCCCTCGTCGGACACAGGCATGGGCTAGGCCCTCAGTAGATAGCGCACCTCATAGGGTGCAAGCTCGAGGGTACCCGTAAGCTCGACCGTGGGCGCATCGTCGGCAAGCAGGTCGACGAAGGAGCCGTTGAGCTCGCCGGCTCCAAAGGTATAGGGCTCGTTCACGGCATTGACCGCCACGAGCACCGTCGCGTCGTCGCAGGCGCGCTCGAACAGCAGCTGCTTGTTCTGGATCACCACGTTGCGATAGGCACCGTAGTTGAGAGCACGGGCCGCCGCGTCGTCGGCCGAGCGAAGGTGCGCAAGCTGCGTGATAAACGCCGTCAGCTCGTTAGGCGCAGGCTCATCGAGCGCAGGTCGCAGCGCCCAGTCGCCATCGGGGCCACCCTTTTCACCGGCAATTCCCCACTCGCTGCCATAGTAGACGCACGGGATGCCCGGCATGCCAAAGAGCATGCCATAGGCGGGACGCAGGCACGACTTGTCGGTGAGGATACTTGCCAGGCGCGGCACGTCGTGGTTGTCGACAAACGACAGCAGGTGCTTGCCGCGGTAGATGCACCAGGGGTCGCCGCCAAACTGGCGGTGCAGCGAGTGCGCGATCTCGAACATATTGACCGAGTTAAAGCTGGAGTACAGGCCCTTGTAGCACTCGTAGTTGGTGCAGGAGTCGAGCATCTCGTCGTTGACGATCTGGTTGTAGTCGCCGTGGAGCGTCTCGCCGATCAGCACAAAGTCGGGCTTGAGCTCACGGGCAAAGGCGTGCAGGCGGCGCATAAAGTCGCGGTCGAGCATATAGGCAACGTCCAGGCGCAGGCCGTCGACGCCAAAGACGTCGGCCCAACGGCGCACGGACTCGAGCAGGTAATCGACCACGGCGGGGTTTTGCAGGTTGAGCTTCACGAGCTCAAAATGGCCTTCCCAGCCCTCGTACCAAAAGCCATCGCCATAGCAGGAGTCGCCGTCAAAGCTGATGTGGAACCAGTCCTTGTAGGGCGAGTCCCACTTGCGCTCCTGCACATCGCGGAAGGCCCAAAAGCCACGGCCCACATGGTTGAAGACCGCATCGAGCACCACGCGGATGCCATGGGCGTGCAGCGTCTCGCACACGGCGGCAAAATCGGCATCCCCACCCAGGCGACGGTCGATATGGCGCAGGCTGCGCGTGTCGTAGCCATGGCTGTCGGATTCGAGCGGCGGGTTAATGAGCACAGCACCGATGCCGAGCTCTTGCAAGTAGTCGGCCCATTGGGCGATCTTCATGATGGGCGCATCGGGGTTGGGCGCTGCGTTGGCAGCCTGGGCGAGCTCATCTTCGGCAACGGGCGCGGCGTTTTCGCGCGGA
>USCJ01000112.1 GCA_900553215.1 uncultured Collinsella sp. | reverse complement strand
AGCTGGCGGTGCGCGATTCACGCGAGGAGCAGGCCAAGGCGGCACACGAGCTCGAACTTGCGCAGACCAAGCGCGCGAACGAGGAACTGATTCGCTACAAGGATGAAGAGATTGAGCGCCTTAAGGACATGAAGGTCCGCCTGTCCACCAAGATGGTGGGCGAGTCGCTCGAGCAGCACTGCGAGACCGAGTTTAACCGCCTGCGCATGACTGCGTTTCCCAACGCGTATTTCGAGAAGGATAACGATGCATCCGAGGGTACCAAGGGCGACTTTATCTTCCGCGAGTGTGACGAGAGCGGCAACGAGATCATTTCGATCATGTTCGAGATGAAAAACGAGAACGACGAGACCGCGACCAAACACAAGAACGAGGATTTCTTTAAGAAACTCGATCACGATCGCCGCCAGAAAGGCTGCGAGTATGCGGTGCTCTGCACCCTGCTGGAGCCCGAGAGTGACCTCTATAACGCGGGTATCGTCGACGTGAGTTACCGCTATGAGAAGATGTACGTGATCCGCCCGCAGTTCTTCATCCCCATGATTACGCTCCTTCGCAACGCCGCTATGGGTTCGCTTCGCTATAAGCAGGAACTGGCGGAGTACAAACAGCAGAATATCGATGTCACGAACTTCGAAGCCAAGATGGAGAAGTTCAAGGATGGCTTCTCGCGCAACTACAACCTGGCGAGCAAGCAATTCGAGTCGGCAATCAAGGAGATCGATGCCGCCATTAAGCAGCTCGAGAAGACCAAGGACGACTTGCGCCGCAGCACCGAGAATCTGCGCCTGGCCCACAACAAGGCTGATGAGCTCACCATTCGCAAGCTCACTTGGGGCAACAAGACCATGAAGGCAGCGTTTGATGAGGCACGCGAGACCGCGTCGGAGACAGGCGATGAGCCCGCCGAGGCGGATTCGTATGAGGTCGAGGATGCCGAGTAGAGGATAGCGTATCGCGCAAAAAGCGGGGCCGCTGGCGATGTTGCCAACAGCCCCGCTTCGTTTCGTCCCAATATGCTTGGCTAATCCTCGAGCAAATCCTCGATAAAGCCGACGCGGTAGTTTTTGAAGATGACCTCGCCGCCGTCTTGCGTGGCGTCCAGATCGACATCGCCCATGATGCCAAAGTCGTGGTCGCCGTCCTCGTCGGCAAAGATCTGGTGCACGTGCCATACGTGCGCGGTCTTCTCGTCGGACTCGTCGATGGAAAACATCGCGGCGCTGCGGGCATCTCCGTCGATGAGGATCTCCTCATGCTGCTCGTGGTAAGCGTCGAGCGCTTTTTGCCAGCGGATCTCGCTCATGCCCCAGTCGTCGTCGAGTTCGCCCAGGTCGCGCACATGCTCGCGGGCGGCAAGAGTCACGCGGCGGAAGAGCGCGTTGCGCACCAACAGCGTGCAGCCGCGACGGTCCGCCACGACCTCGTCGATGCCCTGTGGCGGCGCGGCGTCGAGGGCTGCCGGGTTGCCGGCGTTCTCCCACTCGTCCACCAGGCTCGAGTCCACCGAGCGCACCACAAAGCCCAGCCACGAGATAATGTCGCGCAGGCGCTCGTCGCGCTTCTCGATGGGCACGGTGCGGTCGAGTGAACGGTAAGCCTCTGCCAGGTAGCGCAGCAAAATGCCCTCGGAGCGGGCGATGCCGAGCTTTTGAATGTAGCCCTTAAAATCGCTCGCGCTCTCCAGCATATCGCGCAGAACGCTCTTGGGAGAGAGTTGGTAGTCGTTTGCCCAGGGTACTTCCTGGCAGTACTTGTCAAAGGCGGCGTCGAGCAGGTCCTCAAGCGGCTTTTCGTACGTGACGTCTTGAATGCGCTCCAGACGCTCCTCATACTCGATGCCGTCGGCCTTCATCTCGGCCATAGCTCGATCGCGTGCGGCACGCTCCTGCGCACGCAGCACTTGCTTGGGATCTTCGAGCGTCGCCTCGACCATTGAGATTAAATCCATGGTATAGGTCTCGCTCTCGGGATCGAGCAGCTCCAACGCGGCGAGCAAGAACGGCGAGAGCGGCTGATCGAGCGCAAAGTCCTCGGGCAGGTCGACCGTCAGCGCGTAGTCGATGTCCGGCGCGGCGTCAGCCGGAGCGTCGGGTGCGGTCGGCACCTCGGTGCGAACGACGACACCGGAATCGATGAGCGTGGCGAAGATTTCGTCGGCGCGAACCTCGAGCTTAGCCTTTTCCTCGGGAGTCTGCAGGCTCGTCTCGATGAGGTCGTGTACGCGGGCGCGGGCGTCGCCGCCCTGTTCGACCACGCTAATCACCATGGAGTGTGTGATGCGAAGGCGCGGCTTGAGCGTTTCGGGCTGCGTCTCGATCAGGTGCTCAAAGGTCTGCTTGTTCCAGGTGACAAAGCCCTCGGGGGCCTTCTTCTTTTTAATCTTGCGGAGCTTCTTGGGGTCGTCGCCCGCCTTGGCCATGAGCTTGGCGTTCTCGATCTCGTGCTCGGGTGCCTCGGCAATCACCATGCCCTCGGTATCGAAGCCCGAGCGGCCGGCGCGACCGGCAATCTGATGAAACTCGCGGGCGCGCAGACGACGCATCTTGTAGCCGTCGAACTTGGTGAGCGCGGTGAGCACCACGGTATGGATGGGCACGTTGATACCGACGCCGAGCGTATCGGTGCCGCAGATGACGGGCAACAGGCCCTGTTGTGCCAAGCGCTCGACCAGCAGACGATAGCGCGGCAACATGCCAGCATGGTGCACGCCGACGCCGCATCCGAGCAAGCGCTTAAGAATCTTGCCAAAGGCCGTCGAGAAGCTCGTGCCCTTGGCCGCCTCCTTGATGGCCTCGCGCTGCTCCTTGCTGGCAATGCCGAAGTTGGCGAGCGACTGTGCCGTCGCAAGTGCGGCATCCTGGCTAAAGTGCACGATATAGAGCGGTGCCTCGCCGCGGCGCATCGCAAGCTCGACGGTGCCCTCGAGGGAGGTCGTCACATAGTCGTAGCTCAGTGGCACGGGGCGTGGGGCATCGACGACCAAGTCGCAGGTAGCGCCGGTGTGCTCCTCGAGCGAGGCGGCGATCGCGGTGACATCGCCGAGCGTGGCGCTCATGAGCATGAATTGCGTGTGAGGCAGGGTGAGCAGCGGCACCTGCCAGGCCCAACCGCGGTCGGGGTCGGCAAAGTAATGGAACTCGTCCATGGCCACGCAGCCAACATCGGCATCTTCGCCCTCGCGCAGTGCGTCGTTGGCAAGGATCTCTGCCGTGCAGCAGATGACGGGCGCCTTGGTGTTGATATGCGTGTCGCCGGTGATCATACCGACGTTATCGCGGCCGAGCACCTGTACCAGATCGAAGAACTTTTCGCTGACCAGGGCCTTGATAGGGGCCGTGTAGTAGCAGCGCTTGCCCTGTGCCATGCCCATAAAGAGCATGCCCAGCGCGACGAGCGATTTGCCCGATCCGGTCGGTGTGCCCAAAATGACGTGATCGCCGGCAGCCAGGTCCATGAGGGCCTCTTCTTGGTGTCCCCACAGCTCAATACCGCGATCGCTCGTCCATTCAAAGAAGCGCTCGAAAGCCTGGTCGGGCGCGAGCCATGGTTCGGGCTCACTGCCGTCCTCGGGCTCCCACCAGGTGGGGGAGAGCGCGCCGAGCGAGCCAAACTCGGCTTCGGTTCCCGTGCCGCCCGAGAATGAGCTGGCGGCGCCGGCGCCGGAGACGGTGCTGGCGGCGGTATCTGTCGTGGTTTGTGACATGTGGCTTGCTTTCTCTCGCGTTTGTCCGCCATCCATTATGGCGTAGCGGCGGCGCGGGACGCCAGCGCGAAAGAAAATGCAGGAAATGGGCGTTCTGCTCAGCCGTTTGGTGCAGTTGCCAGCTAAGTGAGTAGACTTTTTGCGATATCGCGAGCACGCGGCTTTTTCGCAAGGGCTCTACCTGCGGTTTTATTTTTTCTATGCGGGTTGTGCTTGGCTATTGCTAAAAAGACTACTCACTTAGGTTTGAGGGTCGTTCGCCGGCGCCTACTTGCGCTTGTTTACCGACGCCGCGACCATCAGAGGCCCCTGGGATTCTTGCGGCAGGCGCTTCTTGCCCTTGCGAGCGCGGTTTTTAAAGTTCTCGACGGCCTCTTCCATGCCGAGGGGCACGTAGGTGAGCTCATCGAGGTTATCGGGCAGGTAGCAGGCAAGGCTTTGCTCCTGCGCGCGGCCCGCCGCGAGCTGTTCATCGCTGGGCTGCGCGCCGGGTGTGGCGCAAATGCCGTAGACGACGGCACCCATCTCGCGCGTGCGGCACTCGTACTCGGTCTCGGGATGCTCGGGATGGTCGCGGCGGACGTCGTCGCTTACCCAAAGCGTGTCGTAGCCGGCCGCGGCAAACTGCCCCAGGGCGTAGTCGCGCAATGGCTTACTGTCGGTTCGCAGTGTGACGGTGGCGCCGGCTGAAAAGAGCGGGCGGTAGAGCATCAGATGGTCGACATGGACGAGTCTTTTTTTGGCGTACTTGGCCTTGGGCTGCGGCGTGGGAAAGTTGATGGTGATGGCATCGAGCTCGCCTGCGGCAAACAGCTGCGGCAACGTTGCGGCGCCTCGGGGCAGGACGAGTGCGTTGGACAGCTCCTGCTCGCAGATTTTCTGTGCGGCATAGGCAATGCAGATGGGTTCCTGGTCCATGCCGATAAAGAGGGCGTTTGGCTCGTGGACCGCGCGCTCTACAAGGTACGTTCCCTTGCCACAGCCAAGATCCAGGTGAACGTGTTCGAAGGGCTTGCTGCCAACTGGCGCGCAAGCCTCGCGCCAATCTCCGGCATAGGCCTCGGGGCTCGTCTCAATCGCATCGGCGTAGCGCTCCAGGCGCTCCTCGAGCACAAAGTTTTTAGGTGTGCGAACGTGGACGGCTCCCATGAGGCTCCTTGGTCATAAGTATGGAACGCATGGCTGCGCGTTCCGGCGATGGGTTAGAAGGGGGCGATTTGCCCGAACGCTGCGGTGCGGCTCGGCGGCGAGTCGTCGGTGCCTACAGACGCTTGAGAATCACATAGCGGTTGAGATCGCCGCTGCGACCGTCGGCGTGGAAACGCTCGAGCTCGCGTACGGGAACCTCGCCGCTCTTGTAGAACGTACGAACGCCGCGCACCAGGTCGGTGATCTGCTGATCGTCAAAGTGATGGCAATAGCGGTAGGCGTGGCGGTCGTTTTGCCAGCCAATGAGGTGGTCGCCGGCTTCAAACTGCGCGGAATCGTAACCCTCAAACGGCGGGGTGAGTTCGGCGCGGGCTTCGGCGCGAA
>USCJ01000111.1 GCA_900553215.1 uncultured Collinsella sp. | reverse complement strand
CGATGGCAAAGATACCGGCGATGGTATCGAGCTTGTCGGCGCAGGCCACGATGCAGCCAGCGGTGCCCTCGGGCAGCTCGTCACCGGCAAAGCGGGGACGATAGTGATCGCGAATGGCATGAGCGACCTCGTCGTTCTCCCCCATCGCGCAGGCGTAGTAACCGCCCATCACGCCCTGCTGGCTCGTGAACTCGATGACGGCGTTGGACACCAGGTCGGCCTTGCACAGGTGCGCGGCGCGAGCGGCATCGGCAGCCAGATGGGCGCCCAGAGGGGCCTCGCGGGCAATAGCGAGCGCGAGCTGCTCAATACGCTCGGACTTGGCGAGCACGCTACCGAGCTTCTCCTGGAAGGCGACCTTGGCCAGGCGCTCACGGAACTCGTCGAGGGAGATCTTCAGGTCCTCCTCGTAGAAGAACTTAGCGTCGTCCAGACGGGCGCGCACGACGCGCTCGTTGCCGTCGATCACGCGCTCGGCGTTCTCGGGCTTGCTGTTGGAGACGACCACGAACTCACGCGTAAGCTTGCCCTCGCCGTCATAGATCGGGAAGTAGCGCTGGTTGGTGAGCATGGACTCGCAGATGATCTCGTGCGGGACCTTGAGGAACTCCTCGTCGAAGGTACCGACGAGCACCGTCGGCCACTCGCAGAGGTTGATGACCTCTTCGAAGACCTTCTTGGGCGTATCGACATGGCAGCCGGGACGGGCAGCCTCGACCTCGGCGATACCGGCGAGGATGGCCTCACGACGACGCTCGGCAGAAAGCACGCCGGCATCCTCGAGCACCTGCTCGTAGACGGCGGGGCTGGCAACCACATGGTCACCAGGGCCAAGTACGCGATGACCGCGCGTGGTGTTGCCGCTCGTCACGTCGGCAAACGACACGGGCACAACATCCTCGCCCAGAAGGCAGCAAATCCAGCGGACCGGACGCACGAACGTCGCGTGCTCGTGACCCCAGCGCTGGGAGCGGTAGTTAGGCCACTGCAGGCCGGTGATGGTCTTCTCGCACAGAGCGGTCAGAATCGGCGTAGCCGGTGCGGAGGGAATGTTCTTCTCGGCAAAGACGTACTCACGGCCGTCGGTGTCCTCGCGACGGACCAGATCCTCGGCAGCCACACCGCACTTGCGAGCGAAGCCCTGGGCGGCCTTGGTGGCGTTACCGTCAGCGTCGAAGGCAATGTTGGCCGCGGGGCCACGCTTGACCTCGTGAACCTCATCGGTCGCGGTGGCGACGTCGGCAACGAGCACAGCCAGGCGACGCGGGCTCGAGATCACACGGACCTCGCCGTGGGCCAGGCCGGCATCGTCCAAACCCTTGACGATCATGGTGCCGAGCTGCTTGACGGCATTGTTCAGCGGCGCGGAGGGCATCTCCTCCGTACCGATCTCAAACAGGAAATCCTTAGCGTCTGCCATGGCTTACGCCACCTCGCCTTCCTGATCGGCATTCTCGTTGACTCCGGCGACCTCGGCCATGTAGGCCTCGCAGCACGCCTTGGCGACGGCGCGGACGCGCAGGATGTAGTTGGCACGCTCGACTGCGGACAGGGCGCCACGGGCATCGAGCAGGTTGAAGGCATGGCTGCACTTCATGACGCAGTCGTACGCCGGCAGCGGCAGTTTGCGCTCCAGGCAGGAATGGCACTCGGCCTCGTAGTCGTCAAACTTCTGACGCATCATCTCGACGTTGGCGACCTCAAAGTTATAGGCACTGAACTCGCGCTCGTTCTCGAGGAACACGTCACCATAGGTCATGGGCGTGCCGTCGGGCAGATAGCTCCACACCAGGTCGTAGACGGAGTTGACACCCTGGGCGTACATGGCGATACGCTCCAGGCCATAGGTGATCTCGACGGGCACGGGATCGACCTCGATGCCGCCCACCTGCTGGAAGTACGTAAACTGCGTGACCTCCATGCCGTTGAGCCAGACCTCCCAGCCAAGGCCCCAGGCGCCCAGGGTCGGGCTCTCCCAGTCGTCCTCGACAAAACGGACGTCATGGTCGTTGGGGTCCAGACCGATAGCGGCAAGAGACCCCAGGTAGAGCTCCTGGGCGTTGACCGGCGAGGGCTTGATGAGCACCTGGAACTGATAGTAGTGCTGCATGCGGTTGGGGTTCTCGCCGTAGCGGCCGTCGGCGGGACGGCGGCAGGGCTGCGCATAGCAGGTGCGCCACTCGGCGGGACCGAGCGAGCGCAGCGTGGTCGCGGTATGGAAGGTACCGGCACCGACCTCGGAGTCATAGGGCTGCATAATGACGCAGCCCTGCTCGCCCCAGTACTGCTGGAGGCGCAGGATGATGTCTTGGAAGGAAAGCGATGAAGCGTTCATGCCTCTAATATCCCCTCGTCGAAACGATTACACGGTTAGGTACTGTACTATAGCGGTTTTTAGTCGATAGCGCCGATACGGTTGAGCGGCCAGTAGCGCACAAGCGCCACGGCGATCAAGTCGGAGCGGTCGACCGGGCCAAAATAGCGGGAGTCAGCAGAGTTCTCGCGGTTGTCGCCCATCACCCACACGCACCCGTCGGGAACGGTGTAGGGATAGCTCACCTGAGCGCCAGGGGCCTGGACCGAAAGCGGCCAGCTCATGCCGGTCGTATAGTCCTCATCGAGCGCCTGGCCGTCGACGACGACCTTGCCGTCCTGAAGGTCGACCGTCTGGCCGGCCGTGGCAATAACTCGCTTGACGAGAACATCGTGCTCGGAGGTGCCATCGGGGTTGTGGAACACCACGATATCACCCTGTTTGACGGGCTGACCGAGCTCGAGGCTCACCTTTTGTGCCAGGATCTGGTCGCCAATCTCGATCGTGTCCTCCATGGAGCCGGTGGGTACCACAAAGGGCTCGACCACAAAGGTGCGGATCAGGAAGGTGGCCACGAGCGCGATCGCGATGACCGCGACCCACTCAAAAGCGCCCCTCAACGCGGAATGCTGCGATGGAACCATTCTCACTCCTCGCTCTGCGAATACGAAGCGTCCAGAATCTCCTGCGCGTATGCGCGCTCCTGGGGCGTAAGCCGTGCCGTCTCGATCAGGTCGGGACGCCAGCGGCAGGTGCGCTCGATGGCATTCTTGCGGCGCCAGGCATCAACCTTGGCATGATCGCCGCTCACGAGCACCGGAGGCACACCCTCGCCATTGAACTCGGCGGGACGGGTGTACTGCGCGTACTCGAGCAGGCCACCGTCCTCGGCGGTCGAGAATGACTCATCGACGTTGCTCATCTCGTCACCAAGGGCGCCGGGAATCAGACGCACGACGGCGTCGGCAACGACCATAGCGGGAAGCTCGCCGCCCGTGAGCACGTAATCGCCGATCGACAGGCGCTCATCGGCATACGCGTATGCGCGCTCGTCGACGCCCTCGTAGCGACTGCACACAAACAGCAGGCGCTCGCTTTTGAGCAGGCGCTCGGCCACATGCTGCGTAAAAGGCTCGCCACAGGGGGTAAAGAACACCACAGTGGGCTTGGGACCCTCTGCGCTAATGGCCTCGATGGCCTCGGCGATAGGCTCGACCTTCATGAGCATGCCCTGCCCGCCGCCATACGCCTCGTCATCGACGGTGCGATGGCGGTCGTGCGTCCAGTCGCGCAGGTTATACGCCTTAAAATCAAAAAGGCCGGCCTTGCGGGCGCGGCCCAAAATCGATGTGGACATGACGGGCTCAAACATCTCGGGAAAGACCGAAAGAGTCTCAATCAGCATGTTGTCCTCCCTACTTGTCCATATCGATCAGGCCGTCCATAACGTGGACGGAAATTGTTCCTGTGTCGGGAAGATCGAGCACAACCTGCTCGATCACGGGAATCAGTACCTCGCCGTACCGATCACCCTCGACAACCCAAACATCGTTAGCGGGCGTCGACACGATCTCGACGATCGTGCCGAGCGAACCGAAGCGCTCGTCGACCACCTCGCGACCCATCAGGTCGGTATAGGCGGCGTCGAGTGAATCGAGCTCAAAATCGTCACGATTTGCCAACACATAGCATCCCGTGATGCCCTCGGCGGCCGTCAAGTCGTCAATGCCCTCAAACGAGACCAGATCGCCATCGCCCGTATCGGTGACGGACACGACCGTGCAAAAGCGGTCGCGCTTGAGCGCCGGCGGCGTCAGGGCGACGCGCATACCCGGCTCTAATACAGAAGGAAGCCCCCGCAGCGGCTGCGCGAGGACCTCCCCCTTCCTTCCGTGCGGCTTGACCACACGGGCGATGTTTTTGTACTGGGACCTCAAGGTCCTAGCCCAGAACCTCTACCTCGACAGCAGTGTCGAGGCGAGCGGCCAGTGCACGGGCGAGCGTGCGAATGGCCTTGATGGTACGGCCACGACGGCCGATGACCTTAGCGACGTCATCCTCGGCGACAGAAACCTCGATCGTAGAGGCGTCGTCACCATCGATGACCTCAAGGCTCACGGAATCCGGGTCGTCGACGATCTGAACAACGAGATATTCGACGAGATCGGCGATGCGATCTGAGAGCATTGCCTCACCCTCGAGCTGTGCAGCGTCAACCTCAGGCACGATTTACTCCTCGGCGCCCTCAGCGGCCTCAGCGGCAGCCTTAGCGGCCTCGGCCTCTTTGGCGAGCTGCTTCTTGGACTTCTTGACGACGGTCTCGGTCTTCTCGCCCTCGTTGGCGGCCTTGACCAGAGCGGCGACGGCGTCGGTGAGCTGAGCGCCCTTGGACTGCCAGTCGGCGATCTTCTCGAGGTCGAGGTTGATGGTCTTGGGGGCGGTCATCGGGTTGTAGCGGCCAACCTCCTCGATGATACGACCGTCACGCGGGGCGCGGGAATCGGCGACGACGACACGGTAGTACGGACGCTTCTTAGCGCCGTGACGAGCAAGGCGAATCTTGACTGCCAAAGGAAACTCCTCCAACCAAGCAGCTTTAGGCTGCAACTACAAACAAACAGTTGAACATAATACGCCATCGACGCGGGCAGGTGAAGTCCGTGAGACCAACTTCTTCGGTGTAGTCGAGGGCAAATCCATATCTTAGACAAGAATTCGGGATTTGCAAGCACATACACGCACCCCACATGAGCTGCGCGGTATACTCATGACATGGAAAGACGCGAACATACATACGGTTATGAGGATGCCATGGGCGTCACGCCGCCCCCCTGGACGGGTCCGGCGGTGGGCCTCATGGACCTCGATGCGTTTTTTGCGAGCGTGGAGATGCTCGACCACCCCGAGTGGCGCGGGTTGCCCGTGATTGTTGGCGGCTCCGC
>USCJ01000110.1 GCA_900553215.1 uncultured Collinsella sp. | reverse complement strand
CGGGTGGTTTAAAGCTGGCCGCTGCGCGGCCAGCAGACTAAAGTCTTGAACAAAACGGGGCCCGATGCATTCGCACCGGACCCCGTCCCAACTCTTTAGTTATCTAGCAACCAAGAGGCTACTCCTCCGAGCCGTCCTCCCCAGAAGCTTTCTTCTGCTGATCGAGCTTATGCTTACCACTTACGATAGACGTAGCGCCCAGTGTGGCCAAGCTTGCACTGGCAAGGCTCGCCATAACGATAAGGTCGCCCGTCTTGGGCATGTTACCGCCAGATGACTTGGTCGTTGTAGTCGTCGTGGTTGTAGTGGTCACCGTCTTGGAGTCATTTTGCTCTTGGACCTGGTTGTCAGCACCGCTCTTGTCGTCGTCTTCGGGCTGTTTCTTTTCGCCCTCGGTCTTGCTCTCGTCCTTCTTCTGACCGGACTTGTCGCCCTTCTCATCAGAGCTAGGACCCTTATCGGATTCAGCCTTTTCGGAAGCCTTGCCCTTGGAGTCGCCCTTTGCGGCCTCGGTCTTTTCCGTGGAAACCTGATCAGAGTTGTCCTTGTTCTGGGTCGAGCCATTATTGACGCCAGCCATCAGCGAAGAGCCCAGCGTAGAACCAAGCTGCACGGAGAAAGAAGGCTTCTTGTCCGGCGAAGCAACGGGGGCGTCCGGCACCTTATTCGAGTCGTCCTTGGAAGCATCGGAATCAGGTGTTGCATCAGAGCCAGAGCCGTTGTTAGAGCCGGTGTCAGCGGACGAATCGCTCGAGCCGGTGGATGAGTTAGAGGTGCCAGCACCGGTCGAACCAGAAGCGTCGCTGTCCGTATTGCCGGCAGAGCTTGAAGACGAATCGCCCGCAGCAGAGCCGTTCGAATCGGAGCCGTTCGAGGTAGAGCCGTCGTTGGTAGTACCACCAGCAGAACCATCACCGTCAGTATCGGTCGAGGGCGCATCCATCCTGTCATCGTTGGCATCGTCACTCGAGTCGTCATTCGAATCAGGTGTCGGCGAGGGTGCCGGCGTAGGCTCGGGCTGCACGGGCGTCGCAGCGGCAGCCTCATCCTCGGCGATATAAGCCAAGCAGTCCTTCAGCTCGTTGCGGTAGCGGTTCTTCCAGCCCTCATGATACTGGGGCTGGCTCGAATACTTGGTCGCCACGTTATTGACCACGCTGTTGGAAAGCGCCGTCACAAACTCGCGATCAGTCATACCGTTAGAAAGATTCGCCCAGCGGAAAAAGTCCCTGCAGCCACCGGTGCCGCACATGTTGGTGATGCTCCACACCATGCCCTTGACGCAGTCGGCGCGGCCCGAAATATCAATGCCCAAGCCGCTCTTGAGCCATGCCTCGGTCACCGCATAGTACGAGTTATACGCATAGGCATCTTGAAGTGCTGAGAACTCAACAGGATCGGTGTTGTACGCACCTTGGAAGGCCTCCTGCGCAATACGGCCCAGCTCGGTGAGCTGGCCGTTCTCGTACATGGCATTGCTCGTGTTGGAAATCTCGCTGCCGCGATCAATCGCATCCTTGAGCATGCTGTATTTTTCGGGGTTGTAGTTGTAGGCCTGCTTCATAAACGGAATGAGCGACCATCGACGGTCGAACTGGTAATAGCCCAGCGCGTTATAGCCGTCGCCATACGAAAAGCCCTGGTTATAGTTGCCATGGCTCTCGTACTTGGTAAAGTACTTCATCTCGGGGGTCACGTTAACAAACGAAACGCCCTGGACCGACCTCAGCACGCCCGAGAAGGACTGCTGGGTATAGAGACCCTTATCAATATCGGTGGCATCCGAGGCAACGCCCGGCGTGGGCTCCTCGGCGGCGGCGGGCGCGGATGCGGTAACGGCGCCAAACGAAAGCGCCAGCGTCAGGCCCGCGACAATCGCAGAATGCTTGGGCTGCATAAGATCCTCCCTGCATTGGTATAGTTAAAGTGCAGTTTGCAAAGATAAAAATAAGTATTGCAGCTCACCCGTTGTTGCACAACAACCTCTCGGTAAACGGCAACAACCCTCCGCGAAAACTTAAGGAATTAAACAAACTGGTCGTCGGGCGCCATCAGAAGCTCGCCGTATCGCTCCATCAGCCCGTCCCTCAACTGACAAAAAGCGGGAATATATACGTTCAAGATGCGCTGAATCAAATCTTGAGCGAGCTTGTTGTCATAGATATGGACGTTCGTATTGCGGTCTTTGAGCATATCTAGCCAGGCCGCCTCATCAATAAAGTCGTAGAATCGGTAGGACTCCTTCAAGATGGCACGAGGAGACCCCGACGCGGCAAGCGTGGCGCCCTCATACTCGAGCAGACGCTTAAGGAGCTTCCAGCTCAGTTCAAATTGAAGATTGAACTTATTAATCAAACCACTCTGAACAAAATCATTGTTGAGATCCTGATTGGGCGCATCCTCAAGATTCGCCAAGGCGCTGACAAAGTTCTCATATTTTTTCATACAGAATCACACCATCCCTGGCAATTTCATCGAGCAATTGACGCGATAAGGACTCGTCGAGATTGACGACATCTACATCTAAAAGAGTATCAAGACACTCCTCGATCAAATATGACAACCGGCCGAAATCCCGGCAACCTGCTACGGCGATGTCAATATCGCTCTTAGGCAAGTTGTCACCTCGAGCGCGGGAACCAAACAGCACAACCTTCTCGGCGTCACATTCCCGAGCAAAAACTTCAATTTGCTTATACACCTTGTCGAGAGATGTCATTTGCAGCCCTACAGCTTAATGTCAAAGTTGATCTCGGGGACGGCTGCTAGGTCGGCCAACGTCACGCCGTCGACGTACTTTTCGATCACGTCGTCCAGACCGCGCCAGAACTTGACGGTCGAGCACAAATCGCTGCGGGTGCAGCTGTTATCGATGCCGTCGCACGCCACGGGTGCCGTGCTGCCCTCGACAGCGCGCAGGATGTCACCAGCACGCACCTCGGCCGGGTCCTTGGCCATCATGTAGCCACCGCCCTTGCCGCGCACGCTCTTAAGCAGGTCCGCCTTCATAAGCGGACGGACCAGCTGCTCCAAATACTTCTGCGAAATGCGCTCGCGGTCGGCAACCTCGCGCAGAGCAATCTTGCCCTCGGCGTCACCGAGCGCCGCAATATAGATCATCAGCCGGAGGGCATAGCGGCCCTTAGAAGAAATGAGCATACCTACCCTCCCATCGCATCTAGGACAACATAACTAGGTTTGTTTGTCCCAAATCTTAAGTAAGTGGGACAAACACAGCAGGCTATTTTGTCCCACATCTAGAAAAGTCGAGTGGATTAGTCGGGTTTTCCCTTGACTAACGCCGAACCCATAGTAACTTTATTCCGAGAAGATTCCTAGGGTTTCGTACACCATGAGTACACCATATACAGAGAGGGACAGCATGAGCACAAATCCGCTGCTTTCCATCGAAGGTCTGACTGCCTCCGTGGACGAGAAGACCATCCTCCACAACGTCAACCTCAACGTCGCCGCCGGCGAGACCCACGTGTTGATGGGACCCAACGGCGCCGGCAAGTCCACCCTTGGTCACCTGGTCATGGGCGACCCCGTCTACACCGTGCAGGACGGCCGTATTGTCTTTGACGGCCAGGACATCACCGAGCTCACCACCGACAAGCGCTCGCGTGCCGGCCTGTTCCTGAGCTTCCAGGCCCCGGTCGAGATCCCGGGCGTGCCGCTGTCGAGCTTTTTGCGCGCCAGCATCGCCGGCCGCCCCGGTCTGGAGATGAAGGGCAAGGAGTTCCGCCGTCGCGTCAAAGAGCTCGCGGCCGAGCTCAACATGGATACCGCCTACCTCAACCGCGAGCTGGGCGTGGGCTTCTCGGGCGGCGAGAAGAAGAAGGTCGAGATGCTCCAGCTTCTGCTGCTGCAGCCCAAGCTCGCCATCCTGGACGAGACCGACTCGGGCCTGGACGTCGACGCCCTGTCCACCGTCAGCCACGGCATGGACGCCTACCGCAAGAGCTGCGACGGCTCCATGCTCATCATCACGCACAACACGCGCATCCTGGAGCACCTTGATGTCGACCGCGTCCACGTTATGGTCAAGGGCCACATCGTGCGCGAGGACGACGCCTCGCTCATCCCCTGGATCGACAAGAACGGCTTTGAAACCTTCGAGCGCGAGGCAGCTGAGCAGCGCACCCAGGCCGAGGCCGCCGCTGCCGAGCAGCAGGCGTAAAGGGGCGACGCAATGACCAAGAACCGCACCGAGGTCGCGGACATCGACCGCAGCCTCTACGACTTCACCTATGGCGAGGAGGGATTCGAGCGCCTCGACGCCGGCATCACGCCCGACATCGTGCGCGAGATCAGCGCCAAGAAGGACGAGCCGCAGTGGATGCTCGACCTGCGCCTCAAGTCCCTCGAGATCTTCAACCGCTTCCCTGACCCGACGTGGGGCCCCTCCATCGAGGGCCTGGACATGGACAACATCGTCACCTACGTCAAGCCCAACACCGACCAAAAGCACGACTGGGAGTCGGTGCCCGACGACATCAAGAACACCTTTGAGCGCCTGGGCATCCCCGAGGCCGAGCGCAGCTACCTGGCAGGCGTCGGCGCGCAGTACGACTCCGAACTCGTCTACCACAACATGCAGGACACCGCGTCCAAGATGGGCATCGTCTACTCCGGCATCGAGGAGGCCCTGCACGATCCGCAGTGGGAGCCGCTCATCCACGAGAAGTTCATGACGCTCATCCCGCCCACCGACCACAAGTTTGCGGCCCTGCACGGTGCCGTGTGGTCGGGCGGCTCGTTTGTCTACGTGCCCAAGGGCACTAAGCTCGACTTTCCGCTGCAGAGCTACTTCCGCCTCAACGCCAAGGGCGCCGGCCAGTTTGAGCACACGCTCATCATCGTCGAGGACGATGCCGACCTGCACTTCATTGAGGGTTGCTCCGCGCCCAAGTACAACGTGGCCAACCTCCACGCCGGCGCCGTGGAGCTCTTTGTGGGCAAGCGCGCGCACCTGCGCTACTCGACTATCGAGAACTGGTCCAAGAACATGTACAACCTCAACACCAAGCGTGCGCGCGTGGACGAGGACGGCGACATCGAGTGGATCAGCGGCTCCTTCGGCAGCCACGTGGGCTACCTCTACCCCATGAGCGTGCTCAACGGCCGCCGCGCCCGCTCGAGCTTTACCGGCATCACCTTTGCCGGCGCCGGCCAGAACCTCGATACCGGCTGCAAAGTCGTGCTCAACGCGCCCGAGACCTCGGCGACCGTCGAAACCAAGGGCATCTCCAAGAGCGGCGGCATCCAGACGTTCCGCAGCTCTATTGTGGCGACACC
>USCJ01000109.1 GCA_900553215.1 uncultured Collinsella sp. | reverse complement strand
TTGGTTACATACATGGGGCTGGTGCCGATATCGCCGTACACCACGCCCAGCGTGACGAGCATCGCCGAGATGCTCACAGGAATCGCAGCGTGCGAAGCTGCTTCCTTGGTCTTTTGTTCCATAAGCCGGTTTCCTTCCAACTTTAACGTTCGAGGGAATTATAGGTAATCGCCCAATGTTTGTATGACACTGTTTTCCCAGCTAAATAAAGATTTATGCGGCCTTTAGGCTACCGCGGCGATATGGAATGTGACAAAGGGACTGCTCCCTTTGTCACATTCGTCATTTTCCGAGCCAGTTTTTGAACCACCACTCCATGGAGCGGCTCATCTCGGCCATAAAGGGGCTCGTGTGCTTGCGGGTGTAGATGTCGACGACGCGCTCACCCACCTCGCGGGCGTGCGGGCGAAACATCGCGTCCATCTCAGCCACCTGCGCGTCCATCGTCGCGGCGTCGGCGCGGCGGTAGTGCTCCTCGTGCACCAGGTTCAGCACGGGATGCGCGATTGCCGGGCGCTCCTTGCGGGGCGTGCCGATGATGAGCATCGACAGCGGCATGGTGTAGGGAGGCAAATCCAGCAGTGCGGCAACTTCCTCGGCATTCTCGACGATATCACCGATGTAGCAGCTCCCCAGCCCCAGGGCCTCGGCGGCAACCACGGCGTTTTGCGCGGCGATCACGGCGTCCTGGGCCGCGATGGCAAAGTCGCCCAAACCCGGCGCGCGGCGGGGCGCCTTGCCCGTGCGTTCGACAAAATCGGGCTCAAAGCAGCCCACGTGCTCAAACAGATCGATCCACTTGGCATAGTCGGCCACAAATATAAGTGCCCAGGGCGCCTTGGCGATCATGGGCTGGTGATCGCACAGGTCGGCGAGGCGGTCCAATGTGGCCTGTTCGCGAATGCTCACGATGGAATACATCATCATGGCGCCCGCCGACGGCGCGCGACTCGCCGCATGCAGAATCGCCGTCCGCTGCTCGTCGGTCACCGCCACGGGACGGCCGTCGTCGTCGCGCGCAAAGGCACGCGTGGAGGAACGGTGTTCCAACGTGTCCAATACCGCGTTGCCCGTGGTCTCGACCGGATAGCCGCACGTATCGACCGCCGCTCCATCGCCGCCCATGTCCGCCTTGCAAACCTGCTCGTTCATCGCCTCATCCTCGCTAATTCTTTAAGAAGCCTTTACGTTTCCGTGTAATTCCCGTCCATTATCGCGCAGGTCGCCACCACATTGCGCCACACCGCCACACGTGCGCGTTAATATGGCTGGTTGTTGTGCGCAGACACCAATTGCAGCGCATATCTTGGTAACAATCGGGTAAACCCCCGCTTTCGTAGGTTTTAGTTTGTGAGGAGTCTCAGCATGTTCGCTGCCGCCATCTCGCTCGTCGGTCTTGCGGCGACCGTCTACCTTGTCTTGCGCGAGGCCAAGGCCATTCGCGCTCAGTCGGGCACCGTTGCCAAAAGCGCTCTTGGGTGGAGCGTCGCCTTCGGCCTGTTCCAGCTCTTTTTGACCATTTGGGGCGCTATTGGCCTCGTCGCCCAAAACGAGCCGCTCGCCTTTGTGATGCTCATCCTGACCAACGCCATCCTCACCGGCTGCGCTTGGGCCAGCATCGCCCGCGACCGCATCGCCCCGCGCGTCTTTGCGTTCGCCTCCGCCGACGCCCCCGCCCCCACCGGCAAGCTCGCCCGCCTGCGCAGCGCCTTTGTGGGCAAACCGCTCGTCGCCGCCGTCTTGTGCCTGCTGCTCGCCGGCGTCTTTGCGCTGCTGGGCATGGAGGTCTCGTCCAACCACGACTTTACCTGGGTCTATCCCCTGTGCATCCTGCTCGAGTGGGCCATCATCACCACGCTCATGGTCGGCCTGTTCTTCCTGTTCCAGCGCCACGGCGCAGCTCCCGCGGTCCTGGCCTTTGCCCTCTTTGTCCTGGGCATTGCCGAGTTCTTCGTCATCACGTTTAAATCCATGCCCATCCAGCCGGGCGACCTTTCGGCCATCTCCACCGCCGCCGCAGTCGCCGGCACCGGCTACACCTTCTCGATCTCGCTGTTCTGCGTGCTATCCATGGGCTTTACCGCCATCGCCATGCTGCTGTGCGAGTACGCCGGCCTGGTCGCGCCGCACCGTCAGAAGGGCGCCGCCAACGCCAAGCGCATGTTGCTCACCAACCTGCTCGTGGCGGTGCTGTGCCTGGGCGGCGTGACCGCGCATGTCACGCTCATCGACTACTACAACACCCTCGGCATCACCGTCTACACCTGGCGTCCGCTCGAGAGCTACTGGCGCGAGGGCTATCTGCCTGCCTTTATTAGCGCGGCACAGTCCATCAAGCCGCCCAAACCCGCCGACTATTCTGTCGATGACGCCAAGGCCACGCTCAAAAAGTACGCCAAGGCCTACGACAAATCCGACGCGGCCAAGAGCGACGAGCGCGCCGCCGCAAAGGAGCAGTTCGACAGCGAGAAGCCCACGGTCATCGCTATCATGAACGAGACGTTCTCGGATTTGTCGATCTACCAGAACATGCGCGCCGGCTACGAAGGTCCGCAGTACTTTAAGAACCTGTCCAACTGCCTCAGCCGCGGAAAGCTCTACGTGAGCGCCTACGGCGGCGGCACGGCCAATACCGAGTTTGAGTTTATGACCGGCAACTCCATGGCCAACCTGGGCTCGGGCGTGTACCCCTACACCATCTACAACATGGAAACGACCGGGAATCTGGCAGAGCAGTTCAAATCGCTCGGCTATTCCACCACGGCCATGCACCCCAACCACGCGACCAACTGGAACCGCGAGAACGTCTACAAGGACTTTGGCTTTGACCAGTTCCTGTCCATCAACGATTTCCAAGGCGCCGATACCCTGCGCGGCATGGTGACCGACCAGGCAACCTACGACAAGATTCTGGAGCTGCTCGACCAGAACGCCGACCCGCAGTTCATCTTCGACGTGACCATGCAGAACCACTCGGGCTACGACACGGGCCTGCTGCCGGTCGACAAGCAGATGCACCTGAACATCGACACGACCGACCTAGACGCCAAGACCATCGAGGACGGCACGCTCTCCGATGTCGACGAGTATGTCTCTTGCATTGAGCAGTCCGACCAGGCGCTGCGTTACTTCCTCAACGCCCTGAGCAAGCTCGACCGTAAGGTGGTCGTGGTGTTCTGGGGCGACCACCAGCCGTTCTTCCCGTCTAAGTTCAACGATAAGTGGTTTACCGGCGAGGACGATGCCACCCATCAGGAGCGCTTGTGGCAGACCGACTACATCATTTGGGCTAACTACGACGTAGCCGGTTGCAACCAGACGAGTGAGGTCGACGACCTGTCCACCAACTATCTGTCCACCCAGCTGATGCAGCTGATCGGCGCACCGCTGACCGACTACCAGAAGGCGCATATGACATTGCGCGAGTCGCTGCCCGCCATCAACTCCGTGGGCTACGAGGACGCCAGCCTGCGCTGGGCGCTTTCCTCCAACGTCACCGGTGACGACGCCGCTGCCGCAGCCGCCACCAAGGCGCGCGAGGATTACGCCAAGATGCAGTACTACGAGATGTTCCGCGACGGCAAGAACGTCTATACCGAGCACTTCCAGACCGAGGCCAACGAGACCGACCCCAACCTGGCGCCGGGCACGACCAAGATTAAGTAGCGACACGTCTTAACTGGTTCGTCTGCCCGGCGGCGCGGAACATAAGGTTCCCTGCTCGGACAGTCCTGCTCGCACGGAGAGCACATTAAGTGCTCTCCGGCTCGTGCGGAACTCGCGATCGATGTTGCCCCATACGCCCGCCCAGATCCTTAGACAACGTTGCTGGGCGAACGTCGCTTTGCTCGTTTGCTTTTTGGTCTGGAGAGCCCGATGGGCTGATAGATAAATAGATGTGAGCAGGGGCTCTCCCGTACGTGGACGGGAGAGCCCCTTGTTGCGTTTGGGTTGTTGTTGTGACCTAGAGGTGGCTGACGATCAGCTCCATCTTGCCTTCGAGGTCGATGGAGCTGACGGTGCTCGGGGCCAGCAGGTGGCTTCCCTTGTGGACGGGGTCGCCGCAGACGGTGCCTTCGCCGTCGATGACGGACAGGCACATGAAGGGCCAGCGCTGCTCGAGGGTCTTGCTGCCGTCGACGCGCACGCGATCGACGGTGTAGCAGGGATTGGACTCGAGCTCGGTCACGCCGTCGACCTCGGGCGCGGTCACGGTGCCGTCGGTCGGCGCCTGAACATCAAAATCGATGCAGTCGAGGCTCTGCTCAATATGCAGCGGGCGCAGCTTGCCGTCGGTGCCGGGGCGGTCGTAGTCGTACAGGCGATAGGTCACATCGCTCGACTGCTGCGTCTCCAAAATGAGCGTACCGGTCTTGATGGCGTGCACGGTACCGGAGTCAATCTGGAAAAAGTCGCCCTTGTGAATCGGCAGCACGTTGAGCATCTCGTCCCAGCGGCCGTCCTCGATCATCTGTGCTGCCTCGGCGCGGTCCTTGGCGCGCTGTCCGACGATGATCGTGGCGCCGGGCTCGCAGTCCAGCACATACCAGCACTCGGTCTTGCCCAGGCTGCCGTTCTCGTGCTCGGCAGCGTACTCGTCGTTGGGGTGAATCTGGATCGAAAGGTCGTCCTTGGCGTCCAGAATCTTAATGAGCAGCGGGAACTCCTTGCCCTCGCAGTTGCCAAAGAGCTCACGGTGCTCGGCCCACAGCCACGACAGCGTGTGGCCGGCATACGGGCCCTCCGCAATCTGGCAGTCGCCGTTGGGATGGGCCGAGATAGCCCAGCACTCACCGATGGGACCCTCGGGAATGTCGTAACCAAATACGGTTTCGAGCTGGCGGCCGCCCCAGATCTTCTCGTGGAAGATCGGCGTCAGTTTAATCAAATCGGACATGTTCATACCCCCATGGTGTTGTGCGGTTGCCCACTCTAAACGAGCCATAACGAGCGCCCGCATGACTACAAAACTATGCCAACGTTACGTTGTGCAGCTCAAAGCGGTCACCAACGTTGCGCGAGATCGAATGCTCAAAGGCGGTGCCGCTATCCAAAAAGCCAATCTGGTTGAGCTCGAGCAGGGGAGAGCCGGGTTTGGTGTCCAGGCGCTCAGCCTCTTCCTCGGTTGCCGCTACGGCGCGAATGGTGCGGTGGAAGCTCGAAATCTTCAGCCCGCATTGCTCGCGGATGAAGCTGTAGACCGATCCATACAGGTCTTTCTTTTTGAGGCCCGGAATCAGCTCGAGGGGCATGTAGGTGTACTCGATAACGATGGGCTTCTCGTCGGCCTGGCGCACGCGCACGATGTGATAGGCAAAGTCATCCTCGGCAATTCCCAGCTGAGTCGCAACCTCTGCCGGCGGATTGACAATCGAGAAATCGTA
>USCJ01000108.1 GCA_900553215.1 uncultured Collinsella sp. | reverse complement strand
GGAGTACCGTCAGCAAGATACGGCATGTCCTCGACCGGCAGGATGCGAGAGATAACACCCTTGTTACCATGACGACCAGAAAGCTTGTCGCCCTGCTGGATCTTACGCTTCTGAGCAACGAACACGCGCACGAGCTCGTTGACGCCTGGTGCCAGTTCATCGCCATCAAGACGCGAAGAACGGACCACGTTGATCACGCGACCGCCTGCACCATGAGGAACCTTGAGCGAGGTATCGCGCACTTCACGTGCCTTCTCACCAAAGATCGCGCGCAGGAGGCGCTCTTCAGCGGTGAGCTCGGTCTCGCCCTTCGGCGTGACCTTGCCGACGAGCACATCGCCCGGGTTCACTTCAGCGCCGATACGGATGATGCCATCCGCGTCGAGATCGGAGATCATATCTTCGGAGATGTTCGGGGTCTCGCGGGTGATCTCCTCAGGGCCGAGCTTGGTATCGCGTGCGTCGACCTCGTATTCGGAGATGTGAATAGAGGTGAGCAGGTCTTCTGCGACCACGCGCTCGGAGATGATGATAGCGTCCTCGTAGTTGAAGCCTTCCCATGGCATGTAAGCGACCATGAGGTTCTGGCCGAGCGAAAGCTCTGCGCCATCGCAGGAGGGGCCATCAGCCAAAACGTCGCCAACTTCAACGCGGTCGCCCTTCTTCACGATGGGCTTGTGATTCATGCAACCGCTCTGGTTGGAGCGCTGGAACTTAGGCACGAGGTATTCATCGTATTCGCCATCTTCGCGCTCGACGATGATGGTCTGGCCATCGACGTAGTCGACAACGCCCGCATTCTGCGTAACGAGGATCTCGCCTGAGTCGACCGCGATGCGGTGTTCGATGCCGGTACCAACGAGCGGAGCGTTCGGACGCAGCAGCGGCACTGCCTGGCGCTGCATGTTCGAACCCATGAGCGCGCGGTTAGCGTCGTCGTGCTCAAGGAACGGGATCAGCGTGGCTGCGACGGAGAGCATCTGACGCGGCGAGACGTCCATGTAGTCGACGTCCTCGACGGGCACGTCGGCGGGAGCGCCGAAGGAGCCGTCGAAGTCGCGGGTACGGGCGATCACGGTGTGCGGACGGACGATCTTGCCCTCGGCATCGGTCGTGATGAACTCGTTGGTCTTGGGATCGAGCGGCGTGTTGGCCGGCGCGATGACGTGCTTCTCTTCCTCGTCAGCGGTCATCCAGTCAATCTGATCGGTGGCAACGCCGTTCTCGACACGACGGAACGGGGCCTCGATGAAGCCATACTCGTTGACGCGGGCGTAGAGGGCGAGCGAGCCGATCAGGCCGATGTTGGGGCCTTCGGGGGTCTCGATCGGGCACATGCGGCTGTAGTGCGAGTTGTGAACGTCGCGGACGGCCGTCGGCACGTTGGTACGGCGGCTGGAACCCGACTTGTGGCCGGCAAGACCGCCAGGGCCGAGTGCGGACAGACGGCGCTTGTGGGTCAGACCGGTCAGGGGGTTCGCCTGGTCCATGAACTGCGAGAGCTGCGAGGAACCGAAGAACTCCTTGATGGAGGCCACGATCGGGCGGATGTTGATGAGCGACTGCGGGGTGATCTCGTCGATGTCCTGGGAGCTCATGCGCTCACGGACGACGCGCTCCATACGGCTCATGCCGATACGGAACTGGTTGGCGACGAGCTCGCCGACGGTGCGGATACGGCGGTTGCCGAAGTGGTCGATGTCGTCGACCTTGAAGCCCTGCTCGCCGGCAGCGAGGGACAGGAGGTAGCACAGCGTCGCGACGATATCCTCGTCGGTGAGCACCGTGACCTCTTCCTCGGTGGTGAGGTTGAGCTTCTTGTTGACCTTGTAACGACCGACGCGGGCCAGGTCGTAGCGCTGCGGGTTGAAGAGCAGACCCTCGAGCAGGCTGCGGGAAGCGTCCACGGTGGGAGGCTCGCCCGGGCGCAGACGACGGTAGATCTCGATGAGGGCGTCCTCGCGGGTGAGGGCGGTGTCGCGCTCCAGGGTGCGCTTGATCACATCGGAGTTGCCGAGCAGCTCGATGATGTCATCGTTGGTGACGGCGATGCCAAGGGCGCGCAGGAACATCGTGGCGCTCTGCTTGCGCTTACGGTCGATGGAGACCATGAGCTGGTCGCGCTTGTCGACCTCAAACTCAAGCCAGGCACCGCGGGACGGGATGATCTGGGCCTTGTAGATCTGCTTGCCCGAATCCATCTCGGAGCTGTAGTACACGCCCGGGGAGCGGACGAGCTGCGAGACGACGATACGCTCGGTACCGTT
The DNA here is from genome assembly GCA_900553215.1 of uncultured Collinsella sp. GTDB lineage: Bacteria > Actinomycetota > Coriobacteriia > Coriobacteriales > Coriobacteriaceae > Collinsella. The sequence continues at coordinate 3,141 of USCJ01000108.1, read as the reverse complement.
GATGATGAAGGTGCCCTGATCGGTCATCATGGGGAAGTCGCCCATAAAGACGAGCTGCTCCTTGATCTCGCCGGTCTCCTTGTTGGTGAGACGAACGTCGGTCAGAAGCGGGGCCTGATAGGTCATGTCCTTCTCGCGGCACTCCTCGACGGTGTGCGCGGGGTCGCCGAACTGATGCTCGCCGAAGGTAACCTCGAGAACATGGTTCTGGCTCTGGATGGGGCTGGATTCCTTGAACGCCTCACGAAGACCCTCGTCCTTAAAACGCTCAAAGGATTCCCTTTGAACAGAGATAAGGTTGGGGAGCTCCATGGCCTCCGGGATTTTCCCGAAGCTGACGCGCTTGCGCTCAGTGGCAGTGTATGCGTAGGTCACCAGGTTTTTCCTCCTTCACGGAAATGCTCGGTGGGTTGGCGAGGCATAGCTTCGCCAGTTATCGCAACCTAATAGTTTATCAGGTACCGACCGTTGGGCAAGAAAAGCCTTGACGCGATTGAGTTTTTGGAGTAGCAAAGTTTTTCGACAGAAAACACGCAGGTAGATGTATGTGTATCGAACATCTGTTCATATATTTTCTGTGAACAGAGAGCCGGCAATCGCAGCTCTTATAAAAAAACGGGCGCGAACCGAGGTCCACGCCCGTAAATGTCGGTGCCCGAAGGCTTACTTGCGCATCAATCCGCCGCGCTCGTCGATGGCGTCCCAGAAGGCATCGGCAAAGCGGGGGTCGTTTGCAGCCATGAGGGCGTTAGTGGCCATCCAACCAGAGGGAGTGCCAGTGTCGTAGCCCGACAGCGGGTCGATGACAACGGCGTACATGGCCTCGCGATCAAGCGAGCGTGCCATGGCGTCGGTCAGCTGGATCTCGCCGCCCTTACCGGCCTGCTGATCGGCCAGCAGGTCCATGACCAGCGGGCTCAGCAGGTAGCGACCGACGATGTACAGGTTGGACGGAGCAGCCTCGGGAGCGGGCTTCTCAACCAGACCGCCGATACGCCAGACAGCGCCCGGCTCTGCATCGGCAACGTCCTCGGCACCCTCGAGCGAACCGACGCGCTCACCGGCGATAACGCCGTAGCGGCTGACTTCCTCGGGCGAGCAAGCAGCGACGGCGATAACCGAAGCGCCACCGTGCTCCTTGGAAACGGCGAGCATCTTGTCGCAGATGTCGCGATTAGGCACGACGTAGTCGCCCAGAAGAACCAGGAAGTTCTCCCCTGCTACGGCGTCGGCAGCAGAGCGGATAGCATGGCCGAGGCCCTTGGGCTCGTACTGATAACGGAAGTCGACCGGCATACCGCCAGCGTGGGCGACGGCATCGGCATAGGCGTTCTTGCCGCGCTCGCGCAGCAGGTTCTCGAGCGAGCGATCGGGCTGGAAGTAGTTCAGTAGCTCGGGCTTACCGGGAGAAGTAACGATGATGGCATCGTCGACTTCCTCGGGGTCGAGCGCCTCCTCGACGACGTACTGAATGACGGGCTTGTCGAGCACCGGCAGCATCTCTTTGGGCGTGCACTTGGTGCCAGGCAGAAAACGCGTGCCAAGACCGGCGGCGGGGATGATGGCCTTCATGTTATTCAAAGATCCTTTCGCAGGCGCAAAAGCGCCCCATGCGTGCGGCACACAGCCGCAGACCAAATTGCGATACCCAAGCATCTTACCGCTGGAACTATATGTCGCTACAAGGCAGGGACAATTCTTCAGCAGGTCAACGCAAATTATTGCTCGAATGGTGCAATTTTATTGCCCAACGGCAGGACACCCGATACGACGCAAATCACAGAACATGGCAGTTTGAGCAACCGATACCGAGGGACCTAAAAACAAAAAAAGACGGGGCTCGCAATGCGAACCCCGTCTGCAAAGGAATCTGGCGAGAAAGCCTGATTACTTGAGGGTGACAGCAGCGCCAGCAGCCTCGAGCTTCTCCTTGGCAGCCTCGGCGTCCTCCTTCTTGGCACCCTCGAGAACAGCCTTGGGAGCGCCCTCGACGACCTCCTTGGCCTCCTTCAGGCCAAGGTTGGTGAGCTCACGGACGGCCTTGATGACCTGGATCTTGTTGTCGCCGAAGCCCTCGAGCACGACGTCAAACTCGGTCTTCTCCTCGGCCTCAGCAGCGCCAGCAGCGGGAGCGGCGACAACAGCGGCAGGAGCAGCGGCGGAAACGCCGAAGGTGTCCTCGATAGCCTTAACGAGCTCGGAAGCCTCGAGAAGGGTCATTTCCTTAAGAGCATCGATGATCTCATCGGTGGTAAGCTTAGCCATTTCTAAGTCCTTTCGGTTTCCGTGTCTGTGCACGGAGATCAGTTAAAACACGGCGCGAATGCGCCAGGGGTGCGGCGTTGCCGCCGCGGGTGAAAACAGCGACTAGGCTGCCTTCTGCTCGGAGACCTGCTGGATCGAACGAGCGAGACCAGAGGAAACGCCGTTGACGCAGACAGCGATGTCGCGAGCGAAACCGGAGATGAGACCGGCGATCTGGCCGAGAAGCTGATCCTTGGTGGGCAGCTCGGCGATAGCCTTAACATCATCAGCGGAAACGGCCTTGCCGTCGGAGATACCGCCCTTGATCTCAAGGACGCCCTTGGACTTAGCAGAGAAGTCCTTAAGGGCCTTAGCGGCCTCGACCGGCTCGGACTCGTAGAACACATAAGCGACGGGGCCGGCGAGGATCTCGTCGAGCTCGGGCTGCTCCTGGTTCTTGAGAGCGATCTTGACCAGGTTGTTCTTGTAGACCTTCATCTCGGCGCCGCACTCGCGAAGCTGATGACGCAGCTCCTGAGCCTGCTTAACCGTCAGACCGTTGTAGTTGACGACGAACAGACCGGCGTTCTCGGCGATACGGGACTCGATCTCTGCAACCTTGTCGATTTTGTACTGCTGGGGCATGAATTACACCTCCTCGAATTCTTTCCGGGCACGGTCCGCCACAAGGACGTGACGGGGGCATGTCCAAAAAGAAAGCCCCCGCGCTGCATGAGCGACGGGGGCGAGAAGACATATCTGCTCGACCACCTCGGCTGGCGGGAAGTCCCATTAAGCTCGCGGGCGATGCCCGTTTGCACCGGCTGTCTCTGGCAGCGGATTCGTGCGTGAACCGAAAGAATTATGGCGGGGACCCCGGCGTCGGTCAACGGGAAA
>USCJ01000107.1 GCA_900553215.1 uncultured Collinsella sp. | reverse complement strand
CTCCGGGACTCAAGGTGACGCCGGGCCTGCCGCTGCATGTTAAGGGTCGTATTCCGTACGTTGGGCGCGGCGGCCTTAAGCTCGAGGGTGCGCTCGATGCGTTTTGTATCGATCCCACGGGCCTTGCCTGCCTGGACGTAGGCTGCTCTACCGGCGGCTTTACCGATTGTCTGCTCAAGCGCGGAGCTGCGACCGTTGTTTCGGTGGACGTGGGTCGCGCACAGTTCGATTGGTCGTTGCGTCAGGACGATCGCGTGACGCTGCATGAGCGCACAAACGTGACGCAGCTGCCTGAGCTTGGCTATGCCGGTGCCATCGACCTGGCTGTATGTGATGTCTCGTTTACCAGCATCGCGAATATCATCGACGCCGTGCTGGCGTGCCTGAAGCCTTCGGGTTCGTTCTGCACGCTCGTAAAGCCCCAGTTTGAGGCGCCGGCTGCGCTGGTGGGGGCGATGAACGAGACGCTGGTCACGTCCGCCGCGATACACTCGTGGCGGCGATTGAGCTTTTTGCCGCCAAGGGCCTGTTCCCGGTCGATGTGTGCGTGTCACCCATTCATGGTGCCAAGGGCAACGTTGAGTTTTTCCTGTACGGCACAAGGTTTGTCCCCGGGGAGCGCGCCGACGATGAGCTTCAATCCCAGGTATCGGCTTTGAGCGAGAAAGCTGCAACGCTATGAAGGTCTTTCTGGTCCCCAATTACTACAAGCAAGAGGCGGTCGAGAGCGGCCTGATGCTCGAGCTTTGGCTTTCGCGCCAGGGCTACGAGGTCGCATGGGCTGCCGACCAGCGATCGAAGATTCAAAGCACGCCTGATATTGATGGCTCCGATCTGGTCATTACGCTCGGCGGCGACGGCACGTTGCTGCGCGCTGCCCGCATCCTCAACCATCGCGAGATTCCTATCCTTGGTCTTTCCTATGGTCACCTGGGCTTTTTAACTGCTGCGAGCCCCGAGGAGCGCGACATTCTGCAGGTTGTGAGCGATGCTCTGTCCGGCGAGCTCCACGTGAGCCGCCGCGCCACCATCGCCGCGGATATTGTGTCCGTGCGCGAAGACGGCGCGAAGGATGTCGTGCGCACGTTTGCCCTCAACGATATGGCACTTACGCGCGGCCCCCTGTCCGATATGGTCGAATTTGACATCACGGTGTCCGGCCATCATATCGACCGCCTTCGCGGCGACGGTGTCGTTGTTTCGACGGCGACCGGCTCCACCGGCTACGCGCTTTCCGCCGGCGGCCCCATTGTCAGCCCCGATTACACGGGTATGGTCTGTGTGCCCATCGCTCCGCATACCATTCAGGCTCGCGCTTTTTTGACCTCGCCGAGTGATGTCGTCGAGATCTTTATGTCCGATGATCGCCCGAGCGTGCCGGCGATTGCCATCGACGGGCAGTTTATTACCTGCGATGGCACGGTCGAGAGCGTGGCCGTGCGTCGTGGTCCCGGCGATGTGCTGCTGCTGGATTACGGCCCCGAGAGCTTCTATAACTCGGTGAGCCGCGTGTTCTACGGAGTGCGTCATGATCGATGAGCTGCAGGTTTCTAACATTGCACTCATTCGCGAGGCGACGTTGGTTCCGAGTGCTGGCCTGACTGTCCTAACCGGCGAGACTGGTGCCGGTAAGACCGCTCTGCTTTCGGCGCTCAAGCTCATATTGGGCGAGCGTGCAGATTCGTCGACGGTGCGCGAGGGAGAGGAGCTTGCCAGCGTCGAGGCGCGCTTGTTCGATGGCCCGCACGACTCGGAGGGTTTCACCGTGCAGCGCAGCCTTTCTGCCGAAGGCCGCAGTCGCGTCAGGATCGATGGCCGCATCGCCAGCGTGCGCGAGCTTTCCGAGCGCGTCGGCGTGATGATGGATCTGTGCGGCCAGCATGAGCACCAGCGCCTTCTCGATCCGGCGCATCATGTTGCCATGGTCGATGCCTGGGCTGGGCGCGCAGCGCTTGAGGCGCTGGAAAAGTACCGTGTCTGCTTTAAGGCGTCGCGTGCGGCTGCCAAGGAGGTCCGTCGCGTAGAGGAGGCGTCGCGAGCGCAGGGGAGTCGCGTCGAGGAGGCGCGCTTCGCCCTGGAGCGTATCGCCGAGGTTGACCCCAAGCCGGGTGAGTATGAGGAGCTCGAGGAGCTGCTGCCGCGCTCCGAGCATGCCGAGGTGCTGGTGGCGACGGCCAACGATGCCCATGCATCGCTTACTTCCGAAGGGGGAGCGCTCGATGCCGTGAACGGCGCCGTGGCAGAACTGTCGCGCATGGCTACCGTCGATCGCAAACTGGGTGACATCGCCGACGCACTTTCGGATGCCTGCATCTCACTCGAGGATTGCGCCAACGAGCTGCGTGCTTATCGCGATGGCGTTGCGTTCGATCCTCGCGACCTCGCTCGCATGCGCGAGCGGGATTCCGACCTTAAGGGACTTCTGCGGCAGTGGGGTCCCACCATGGACGATGTATTTGCCATGCGTGACCACTCGCGGGAGTTGTTATCGCTGGTGGACGATGGTGACGAGCAGATTAGGAAGGCACGCGAGGCACTCGGCGCGGCGGAGCACGAACTGTTCGCCGCTGCCAAGGCGCTTAAGCGCGCACGCAATACGGCAGCCCCGCGTTTTTGTCACGAGGTGGGTCGTCAGATGGCACGCCTGGAAATGGGCGGCGCTGAGCTGGTCTGGGAGTCCCGCGATCTCCCTCGCGCCGAGTGGACGCCGGCGGGTCCTTCGAGCTACGAGCTTTTGTGTCGCAGCGGTGCTGGCTTGACGCCGCGACCCCTGCGCCGCATTGCGTCGGGCGGCGAGCTCAGCCGCGTTATGCTGGCGAGCAAGGTGGTCTTGGGTAATGCGGACGGTGTCGATACGCTGGTGTTTGACGAGGTCGATGCCGGTGTCGGCGGCTCCACGGCTCGTACTCTTGCTGGTGTGCTGGCCGATCTTGCCGCGACGCATCAGGTGATAGTCGTTACGCACCTGGCGCAGGTCGCCGTTATGGCCGATAAGCACTACGTGGTGAGCAAGGAACCCGGCGATGTTCCCCAGACGCATCTGGACGAGGTGACGGGAGACGCCCGTACCGCAGAGATCGCCCGAATGCTGAGCGGCGATCAGTCCGAGGCAAGCTTGGCCCACGCAAAGCAGATGCTCGAAGAAGCTCGAGGCTAAGTTGTATCAGCGGTGTTGGTGGGACAAAATAGACTGAAATTTTTGTCCCACTACGCGTTTTACTCAACGACCTTGTCCGGCTGGATGAGCTCCTCGTAGTAGCTGATATGTTCGCGAGCGTCTTCAATCTCGGGCAGCAGGAAGTTGTAGATGACTTCGATGATCATCGTGGCGCTGATCTTGGAGAACGCAAAGTCGCCCGTCGTCAGCAACGCCTCGTGGTTGACGGTATTAAAAGTATAGTCTGCCAGGCGTGCGAGCGGGGATTTGCTGTCGCTGCTGATGACGACTACGGTTGCACCGCAGTCGCGAGCAGCTTTTGCCATGCGATTCAGTCGGCGCGATTTGCCGGAGTTTGAGATGAGCACGATGACGTCGCCGGGGCGTAGCGTGAGCGCAAACCCGATCGAGGTCTCGCTGATGGTGCTCGCCATGCAGCGAAGGCCCAGCTGCGAAAACTTAAATGTCGCATCGAGCGCGACCGCGTTCGTATTGCCCACAGCCGCAAACTCAATAACCCCTGCATGCTTAAGGGCATGCACAACAGCCGCCAACGTATCGTGGTCGATCCCGTCGATGGTCGCATTAAGCTCGCTCACCTTGGCAGCCAGGATGTTCTTAAGGCTCTGCTCCATATTGTCGAGCGAGACTTCGTCAGTCAGGCCCTCGTTGCGCTGGCTTTCCAAATCCCTCGCCAACGAAAACTGAAAGCTGCGGAAGCTGCCAAAGCCAAGCTTGCGGCAGAAGCGCGAAACGGTCGCCTCGGACGTGGCGGCGGCGCGCGAGAGCTGAGCCGCCGTGAGGCGTGGCGCCTCGGACTGGTGCTCCAATATATAGTCGACAATGCGCTGCTCGGACTCGCTGTATCCCTGATGGGTACTAATGAGGGAAAGTGCGCTCTTGCTACTATCGGTCATGGATGGCTCCTGGTTGGCATGAAAATCGGAATCGTTTTGTAATGTCATAGTATAGGGGGATTTTCAATAACAAGATACACCTTGCCGTTTCAAGTGTTGATGGTAAACTTTCACCTACCGTTTACGGTTATGAAAGAACCTTTCACCGGAGAATTGCGCCTTGTCTCTTCTCACGCGGACGGTAGGTTGGTATCTTTCAGTTGTGGAAAAGCGCGCAAGGACGCGCGTGTAGGGGAGCGCCTGCGGGCGCAAAACTTAAAAAGGAGGGACACATGGCTAAGTTTGACATCATCGCCGCCACCGGTTGCCCGACCGGCATCGCGCACACCTTCATGGCGAAGGAGGCGCTGGAGAAGGCAGCTGCCGAGCGAGGTCTGACCATTAAGGTCGAGACCCATGGCCAGGTCGGTGTCGAGAACGAGCTCACCAAGAGCGAGATCGCCGGTGCCAAGGCCGTCGTCGTCGCAGCCGATAAGGATGTCCAGGCTGAGCGTTTCGCCGGCAAGCCCATGGTTTCCGTCGGTGTTTCCAAGGCCCTGTCCGTTGAGGCCGCCGGTAAGCAGATTGACCGCGCGCTCGCCGCCAAGGGCGACAGCACGGTTGCCGCTGCCGCCGATGTCGAGGACGAGACCGAGGAGAAGGAGTCCATCGGCCACGTCATCTACAAGCACCTTATGAACGGTGTCAGCCATATGCTGGTCTTCGTCGTTGCCGGTGGTGTCCTGACCGCCGTTTCGTTCCTGTGGGGCATCACGTCCTTCGATTCGACGGCGTCTGACTACAACAGCTTTGCCGCTATGCTCAAGATCATCGGCGGCATCGCCATGAACCTCATGGTTCCCGTGCTTTCCGCCTACATCGCCGAGTCCATCGGCAAGCGCCCGGCACTCGTCCCCGGCTTTGTTGCCGGTATGATCGCCATCCAGGGTCTGCCCGTTAACGCCGAGACCGGTATGATCGACGCCGGCGGCGCCGGCGTGGGCTTCGGTTTCCTGGGCGGCATCGTCGGCGGCTTCCTCGCTGGCTATGTCATCCTGCTGCTCGAGAAGGTCTTCTCCAAGCTGCCCAAGAACCTGGACGGCCTCAAGGCAATCTTTTTGTACCCGCTGTTCTCGACCGCCATCGTCGGCCTGGTCATGCTCGGCATCTCCGGCCCCATGGCTGCCATCAACACCGCCATGATGGACTTCCTCAAGGGCCTGTCCGCCTCTGGCGCCATTGTCCTGGGCCTTGCCATCGGCTGCATGTGTGCCGTTGACATGGGCGGCCCGGTCAACAAGGCTGCTTACGTCACCGGTACCGCTATGCTCACCGAGGCTCTGGCCGCCGGCGTCGGCACCGACACCCACAACCTCGGCACCAACTTC
>USCJ01000106.1 GCA_900553215.1 uncultured Collinsella sp. | reverse complement strand
CCCCCGCCGTGGTCATCGACGTAACGCCCGAGGCCGTGACGCTCGACGCCAACCACGAGCTGGCCGGCAAGGACCTCAACTTTGATATCGAGCTCGTTGAGGTCGAGGGTTAGAGTATGCCTGAACGCTTGGTTTCGACGACATGCTTGGGAAATCTCAACGATCCGTCCTATGAACTCCTGCTTCGCCGGAAGTTGGGCGGCGTCTTTGAAGTTGACGAGCTACTGTTCGATTGGGACCGGGCTGATGTATGCGCGTTTGCGGGCGTGACGGAGCTGGGGCGCACGATCGATGTTCGGCTGGATGCTGCCGACGGCGGTCGTCTTGCCGATGGCGACGTGCTCGCCATCGACCGTTCGGGCATGGAGCCCGTGGCGGTTGTCGTGCGCCTGCGCAGCGCCGAGGTTTATTTGGTCGAAGTCGACCGCATGGATCCGATTGCGCTCGCGCATGCGTGCTGGGAGATCGGCAATATGCACGCGCCGCTTTTCCGAGGCGATTCGGACGAGCATACCGTGCGCATGTATACGCCGGTGCAGCCTGTTTTGGGCCGCATGCTCCGGGGCGTCGAGGGTGTTCGGCTCGCGGTGGTTACCCGTGAACTCGATGCGGACCGGCGCTTTGCATCGAGTGCGGCGGAGGCCGTCGTGAGCATGGCTCCCGACTTTACCATCGTAAAAAAGACGCGCGGCTAAGCGCGTATATACGCAAGGCGGGCTTTGAGGGGCGACCAATCAAGGTCCGTCTTGCTGTTGATAGGAGGCTTTGGGGAAGCATATGGGTCTTGAGGGAATCAAGCTGATTGCATGCGATTTGGACGGCACGTTGCTGCATCCGGGGGAGCGCGAGCCGCGTTCCGAGGCCTTTGAACTCATCGATGATCTGCATCGTCGCGGTATCGTGTTTATGCCGGCGAGCGGCCGTCAATATGCGAGCTTGCGCTACCTGTTTGCCCCGGTGGCCGATGAGCTCGCCTATGTATGCGAAAACGGAGCCCTGGTGATGAGCGAGGGGCGTGCCGTTGTCAAGCGCTCTATGGAGCGTGACCTGGCGATGGATATCGCGAATGCCGTGGTCGCCTACCCCCATGCCGACGTTACCCTTTCCTGCGAGGGGCACCTCTACACCATAAGCGGCAACGATGCGTTCGTCGACCATTTGCGCTATGAGGTCCACTGCGATGTGGCGGTGGTCGGCCGTCCCGAGGACATCGACGAGGACGTCATTAAGATTGCCTTCCAGATGCCCGAGGTGGATCAGCCGGCGGCCCTGGAGTATTTCGAGCGCCTCTTTAGCGACCGTGTTGACGTGATGACGTCGGGAACCGAATGGACGGACTTTATCGGCTTTGGTTCGGGTAAGGGTTCCGCGCTTGCCGATTACGGTCGTGCCCTGGGTATTTCGCCCGATGAGATGATGGCGTTTGGCGATAACGAAAACGACCGCGACATGCTCAACGTAGTGGGCCATCCTTATCTAATGGAGAGCTGCAATCCCTCTATGCGTGGCATCAACGACCACGTCCGCTACGTGCGCACGGTCGAAGAGGAGCTGCGCCGTCTGCTCGCCGAGTAGGTTTTCGGGACATACCTAGAAATCTATTTTTTGCTGCAAAGTGCGAAAAGGTGGATTTAAGGCATGTTCCAAACATTTACCGGCAGTCGGGGCAGAGACCCTCGAAGAGGGTGTAGTGCGACGTGACGTGCCAGCCGATTTGCTCGGACGCCTTGGCGTCGATCTGGGCATCGAAGGGGAGCGGTACGTCGATGACGCGGCTGCACGAGGTGCAGATGATATGTGCGTGCGGCTCGATGGTGCGATCGAAGCGACTTCCGCCCGGCGTCTTGATGGAGAGAATCTCGCCGGCGTCGGCCAAGAGATTGAGGTTGCGGTAGACCGTACCGCGGCTGATTTTGTCATCCTGCGCGCGCACGACGTTGTAGATTTCGTCGGCGGTGGGATGGTTATAGCTTTGGCGCACGGCGTCAAGAACCAACTTTCGCTGCCTGGTATTCCTTCTTTGCACCGCCATGCGCCTCGCCTCTTTTCTATCAACGGTCGTAGGTAAATGATACCGTATTTAGCACACAATACTAATAACGAGGCGTGAAACCGTCTTCATTGGCAAGTGGGGCTCGGGCCTGGGCGTCTACGAGGCGAAAACGCGTACCCATGCGCTCGTAGGAGGCATGAAGCGCTTCGAGATGAGATAGGATATTTGCCGGAGCTCCCTGTATCTCCATCTCGACTGAGCCGTCTTCCATGTTACGCACCCAGCCGGTGAGCGCGCGTGCCTGCGCGAGGTTGGTGTTGGTAAAGCGAAAGCCAACGCCCTGGACTTGCCCCGCCCAGCGCAGGAAATAGCGCAGGGGAGTGTCTTGAGTGGCCTCGTCGCTTGCGAGCACAGTAAGCCTGCGGCGCAGCTCGAGCTCGACGTTTGATGGTTTTTGAGGCTCTCGACTGCCTCCGGTGACGCTGGAGAAGAACGTATCGAAGAAGCCCATCGCTATGCCTGCTTGCCTGCGTCAGCCGGGAAGGTTATGCCGGCCTGCTGGCGCACGGCATCCATGATGCGCAGTGAGACGAGCGTGACATCGCGGTAGTGTCCGAGCTCGTGGCGTCCCGCCGGGGTCTCCCAAATCTCTTCCTTAACGTTATCGATGCCGCCGATGGCGGTGATAAAGTCTGTGAGTTCGTATTCCATAGTGTTGCTCGATTTGGGCAGGTCGAGCACGCGGCCGTTGTCTCCCTGTTCGCGCGGTGCCTCGGTCGCCGAGCCGCGTACGACGTCGCCGCGATAGTCGATGCGGACGTTGCGGGGCGTGGACAGATGGTCGATCTGGATAGTGCCACGCTCGCCTTCGATCTGCGAGGGCAGCAGGTCATTCGTAATTTTGGAGTGCGCGAGCTCGACGGAGATGCTGCCTCCGCCATAGCTGGCGAGGATGGAACCGCAGCCGTCGATGGGGCCGTGCGTGAGCTGTCGCGTGGTGGGGTCGAGTAGAGTAGTCATGCTCGTAAGGCCGGAGGGCATGCCGAAAATCTCGACCATGGGCTCGACGGCGTAGACGCCAATGTCCATGAGGGAACCCGATGCCATATTGCAGTCGAAGATATTGGTGGCGCGTCCCGCGAGAATCTCGTTGTAGCGCGAGGAATACTTGCCAAAGCGCAATGAGGCGCGGCGGATGGGGGCGATCTCGCCCAGGGCGTCCTCGATGGCGTGGAAGGCGGGATCGTGGAGGGGACGCATGGCCTCGAGGGCCACGACACCTGCTGCCTCGGCAGCGCGGAAGACTTCCAGCGCCTGCGCTTCGGTGGCGCAGAAGGGTTTCTCGACGATGACGTGCTTGCCACCGGCGATGCAGGCAAGAGCCTGCTCGTAGTGAAGTGCGTTAGGGCTGCCGATATAGACGGCGTCGACGTCGGCGGCTGCCGCAAGCTCATCGAGCGACGTAAAGTTTCGCTCGCCACCGCGCTCGGCGGTAAAGGCAGTACCGCGATTGGCGTCGCGTGAAAGCGTGCCCACAAACGCGGCTTGGTCGTTGGCGTTGACGACTTGGATAAAGTCGTCGGTGATCATGGATGTACCGATGGTCGCGATGCGCAGCATACGTCTCCCTTGCGTTGTTTGGTCTACAGGATGAGTGTAGCGCGTGGGGATATAAAGCTGCGCGAGAACGCTATTACAGGTCGCTCTCGTTAAAGCCGGTGTCGATATCGAGGTTGCTGCCGTCGGCCGCCGTGGTGGCGAGCTCATCACAGCGCTCGTTGAGCTCGTGACCGGCGTGACCCTTAACCCAGATGAACTCAACCTTGTGCTTGCTTTTGGCGGTGAGTAGGCGCTCCCACAGGTCGCGGTTCTTGACGGGTTGCTTGTTGGCGGTTTTCCATCCGCGCTTTTTCCAGCCGTCGATCCAGTGCTTGTTAAAGGCGTTGACGACATACTGCGAATCGGAATGGACTTCGACCTCGCAGGGGCGGTTAAGTGCCTCGAGCGCCACGATGACCGCCATGAGCTCCATGCGGTTGTTGGTGGTCTTGGCGTAGCCGCGCGAAAGCTCGGAGGTGAAGGTCTTGCCGGCGGGGTGTATTGGAGCACGGCGCCGTAGCCGCCGCGTCCCGGATTTGATCGGGCCGAGCCGTCGGTATAGATGATGACCTTCACGGGCTTCCTTTCGTTGGGTACGTTTCGTGTGAGTGACCATTGTAGCGCCATGCCCGCCGGGGGCTAGCAATCTACGATTTCTACCCCGTCTTCCGACAGTTAGTTGGCACGGATGATGCGGTTGAGCTCGTCGAGGTATTGCTGCAAGAGGGGAGAGGGCTTGCGCTCGTCGTGCATGATATAGCCTACGTGCATCGTTGGGGCGTCTGCTAACGGGATCGATGCCATACCCCATTGCATTTCATTGGAGAGGACACCGGTCGACAGGGTGTAACCGTTCGACGTGATAAGTAAGTTAGTAAGTGTTCCGCGGTCCGAGATTCGTATGTTGCGGTCGCAAGGGATATAGCTAAAAGGTTCCTCGGCGTAATAGAAGGAGCTCGAGGTGCCTTGCTCAAAGCTGTAGCGCGTATAGGGTGTAAGGTCGGCAAGGGACAGCTGCGGGCGGCGTGCGAGCGGGTGGCGCTCGCTAACGAAGACGTGGACCGTCGCGTCGAAGAGGGGATGGAAGCTTGCGCGGGCATCGGCGAAGGCCTTCTGCAGAACGCGGGCGTTAAAGTCGTCCAGATAGAGGATGCCGATGTCGCTGCGAAACGCGCGGACGTCATCGATGATCTGCGACGTGGTGGTCTCGCGCATGATGAATTCGAACTTGCTGTCCCGGCAGCGCTCGACGACGTTGACGAAGGCCTCGACCGAAAAAGCGTAATGCTGGGCCGAGATGGCAAGGCGCGCCTGGGGCGTGCCGCCGTCCTCGTAGCGGGCCTCGAGCATATCGGCCTGCTCTACGACTTGACGCGCATAGCCCAAAAGCTCGGTGCCGTCGTTGGTGAGCGTGACGCCGCGGCTGGAGCGCGTAAAGATCTCCAGATGGAGCTCCTGTTCCAGGCTTTTGACGGCGTTTGAGATGTTGGACTGAGCGGTATAGAGGCGCTGAGCTGCGGCGTTGATTGAGCCGGACTCTGCCACGGCGATCAGAAAACGAAGCTGCTGGAGGGTCATCGACGCAATCCTTCCGATTGTTATCTATAAAAACGATAACAGGTTAGCGCTTTTAAGTGATTGACCGAGGGAAATAATGCTCGTACTATTCAAAACACACAAAGGCGGTAGGTAATTAAGCCAACCACGGAACCGGGATGCGAAAGGAGGCCCGCATATGAATTGCTTACCAAGACGAATGCCGGGCTCCTGTTTGCGCCCGTCGGCGTGATCAGGAGACAGCGACTTACTTCTCTCTTTTTATTTACTTTTGTTCGATCAAGGAGATCATCATGAGCCTGTTCATCAACAAC
>USCJ01000105.1 GCA_900553215.1 uncultured Collinsella sp. | reverse complement strand
CAGCGCCGTGCCAAGGCCGCGGCCCTGCCGCTCCTTTTTCGTCATAAAGAAGCCGATGTAGGCGGTGTCATCTTGCGGGTAGCGCTCGATCAGGTCCAGCACGGCGACGAGCGTTTCTCTGTCGAAAAAACCGAGATAATGCTTGTCCGCCGCGCATTTCCCCGGCGGCAGCGCCGTCATGTCCTCCAAAACGCTCTCCCTCGTCGCAAGCGGCGGATGGTAGCGGTAGAACTGCTCGTTCTCCGCGCAGAGCGCTAAAATCTTGTCTACATCCCCCGCCGTCAGCGGCCGGACGGCGTATTTTTGTGAAAAATCCAGCTTCATTTCTCCGCCTTGCTGGCCGCGAGCACTTCCCAGTAGTCCTTGTAGTTTGCCTGCAAAAGCTCGGGCGTGTTCAGGCCGTAGGGGCACTTCGACATGCAGTGGCCGCAGTGGCGGCAGTTTTCGATCTGGTGCATCTTCTGCTGCCATTCCTCGGTGAGCCACGCCGCTGCAGGGGCGCGGCGCAGCATGAGCGACATGCGCGCACACTGGTTGATCTCGATGCCCGCGGGGCACGGCATGCAGTAGCCGCACCCCGTACAGGGCACGCGATTCGATTTCTCAAACTCTCCCAGCACACGTGCGATGGTGTCGAGCTGCTCTGTCGTCATCGAATTCGGAAGTGCGCGATCCGCCAATGCCGCGTTCTCGTCCACCTGTGCGGTATCGGTCATGCCCGAAAGCAGCATCGTGACCTGAGGATGGTTCCACACCCACGAAAGTCCCCAGGCGGCAGGAGTGCGCAAATGCGGGTCACGGGCGTCATCGAGCACGGCGCGGGCCCGCGGAGGCAGCTTGCCCGCCAGGCGTCCGCCCAAAAGCGGTTCCATCACAAACACCGCGAGCCCGCGCTCGGCGGCTGCTATAAGTCCCGCCGTTCCCGCTTGGTAGCGCTCTCCAGCGTAGTTGTACTGGATCTGGCAAAAATCCCAGTCATACGCGTCAAGCATCGTGAGGAAGTCCGCCGCACTGCCGTGGTACGAAAAACCTATCTGGCGAATACGCCCCGCAGCCTTTTGGTGCGCAATCCAGTCCTCGATGCCCAACGCCACCACGCGCTCCCACTGGGCGGGCGAGGTGATGTTGTGCATAAGGTAGTAGTCGATATGGTCGGTCCGCAAACGGTGCAGCTGCTCGTCAAAAAAGCGGTCGAAATCCTCCGCACATTTGCACGAAGCGTGCGGCAACTTTGTCGCCAGCAACACCCGGTCACGCAGCTCCAGGCGCCCAAGCGAGGCGCCCACGCACGCCTCGTTACCGGGATAGAGATAGGCGGTGTCCAGATAATTAATCCCCTGGTCCACCGCACGGGAAATGATGGCATCGGCCGTCTTCGCATCGGGGTGCCCCGGCGCACCGGGAAATCTCATGCAGCCCAGACCCAGAGAGGATATTCGGTTACCACTTTTGGGGTCAACGCGGTATTGCACAGACCCTCCCTTCGCCATCAGCGCCCCGGCAAGGCGAAACACAATGGTCACGCAGCCGAAACATCGTGGAATCGCAATCGAGAATGTATCGTAACGTAGCAGAAATCGAGCCGTCACGACACCGCTTTAACATCAGCAAAAAGCCCGATGAAAGGAGGCGACCGTGACCACACGTGAGGACGCCCACCCCTGCCCCGGCGAGCAGTACATCCTCTCGGTCGACCGCTATCAGATCGAGGTCATGGACCATCTGGACGAGCTTCCCGCCACAGGCGCCGTCATCTTCTGCACCTTCCCCAAGGTGCGCGATGGCGTTGGATATCCCGCACGCGTTTTCGCGGTCTGCCCCGCAGCGTAAGCTCCACGCGTCCATTCATTTAAAAATCGCCACCCTGCATGCACAAGGTGCGCTGGCGGCATACAATCCATCAGGCGCCCCTTACGCGGGCGCCTTTTATATGGGGAGATGATTCGCATGCAGATCAACAAGATCGCCTTTATCGGCAAGGGCGGCGTCGGGCTACTCTACGGCAGTATGATCGCCCAGGCACTCGGCAACGACGCCGTCGAATACGTTATGGATGACGCCCGTTTTGAGCGTCACGCGGACGATGCGCTCACCGTCAATGGCAAGCCCTGTGCGCTCAAGTCCGTCCGCGCCAGCGAGGCAACGCCCGCCGATCTGGTCATTCTCACGGTCAAGACGACTGGACTCAACCAAGCACTCAAGACTATGGAGCGCGTCGTGGGACCCAATACGCTCATCGCCTCGCTGTGTAACGGCATTACGAGCGAGCAGAAGATTGCCGAGCGCTTTGGCTGGGAGCATACCGTTCTTGGTATTTGCCAGGGCATGGACGCCGTGTTCCTCAACGGAGAGCTCACCTTTACCAATGCGGGCGAAATCCGCTTTGGCGCGGCGGCCGGCACCGAGCTCGCAACCGTCACCGCCATCGACGAGCTCTACACGCGCTGCGGCATCGCCCATACCGTCGAGAGCGACGTTGCGCACCGCATGTGGGCCAAACTCATGCTCAACGACGGCATCAACCAGACGTGCATGGCCTACGGCGGGACCTACGGAAGCGCCACGGAGCCGGGCTCCGAGCAGCGTCGCTGCCTTGTTTCTGCCATGCGCGAAACGCTTGCGGTCGCCAACGCCGAGGGCATTGAGCTGACCGAGGCAGACCTGACGCAGATGGTGCACCTCATCGAGGGAATCGACCCCACCGGTATGCCCTCGATGGCGCAGGACCGCATCGCGCAACGAAAAACCGAAGTCGAGGAGTTCGCGGGCACCATTTGCCGCCTGGCCGTCAAACACGATATCCAAGTGCCGCAAAACGATTGGCTCTATCAGCGCATCCGCGATATCGAGAAAAGCTGGTAGCGCCCGGCTCACCACGTCAACAGGCTCAACAGCAAAGCCGCCACAAGGAGCACTCCCCTTACGGCGGCTTTCATCTTCATCTATAACCAGTAGTCGATGTCCCGACGGTTAGAGCTGCGACTCCGACGCCTGGTCCTCATCATCGCGACAAAGGACTACACCCGCACTTCCCAGCAGTGCGGCCGCGACCAATGCACTGACCACGATAGAGGCAGCCCCACAAGACCCCTGCATGCCCGCAACGAGCGCGGCCGTAGGACCAAGGCAGCCAAGCACCAATGCGACGGCGGCAATGGCAACATCTCGAGCGTTCACAAGACCACTTCCTCCACGAGAAAGACCTTATTCCTCATGAACTAGTGTGCCCCGCGCCCATATGCGCGGCGTACTGCCACGGTAAGCGCTCTGTTAACTCAAACGCATACATAGAACGGGCGTCCTTACGTTGCCCTAAAGCTCGGTAAAGACGCCCATCCGCCAAATATCCGTGATGCAGAAAAATTACCAGCCAGTGTAGTAGTCGGTGGTTCCGGCAGCACAGCCGGAGTCATAGACCTTGCACTCGCCCTTGGAACCGGTAAACGTGGAGCCTTGGGCCTTATCGCCCGCGGCAACGACGTAGTAGCCATCGGAATCGCGCCAAAAGCCCTCGGAATCCTGCGTCCATTCGCCCGTGCGGTGGTGATACAACACGTTGCTGCTGTAATAAGTCTCGCGGCGGCCGGTATAGTTATTGACGCCGCTCGAGCGAGTCAGACCCGAGCCGTTCGCGTAATACGCAGCAGACGTGTAAGACGAGCCAGAGCCGGCGTTGTAATACGAAGCCTGAACGGCCTCAGCGGACTCGGCTTCGGCTGCGGCAGCCTCGAGCGCCTCGCGCTTGGCATCCTCAAGCGTGGAGCGAAGCTCGTCGAGCTCGGTCGACTTGGCGTCGACCTCATCCATCGTCAAAAGACTGCCCGCACCGTCGATGCAACCCTGCAACACAGCACGCTCGTCATCGGTAGCATAGTCGCCATACATATTCATAATGATCTGAGCGCGCATCTCCAGGGAATCGCGCTTTGCCCCCATCGAGGCGTTCCACTCCTGCATAGAGCCATAACCGTCGCCGCGGTAGTCGACGGGCTGCACCAGCGTCGCCTCGGACGGCGTAGATCCGACCGTATCGGATAGTGTTGCCGCGTGGGCATCAGTTGCGCCGGCGCCCATCAAAAGTGCCACGGTCAGAGCGGCGGAAAGGGCGGCGGCTTTCGGTTTTCGTGAATCGATCCTCATGTAGCTGGAAACCTCCGTAGTGCGTTTTTGCTGCGTTTAAGCTGCGTGTGATTCGATCGCGCTGCATGGTACCCCGAGCAAATCGCGACCTGCGGTTTTTCTCAAAAGGTGCACGTCATTTGCGTAAAACTCACATCCGCTCAACAGGAGTTTTCCACAACTCGAATGCATAAAGCGTGTCAAAAACCCTGTTTTTGCACCCTCTCTATGCAAAAAAGGCGCCTGTGCAACCATTGTTCGCACAGGCGCCTTGAGCAGGCATTTTATGCAGTTATACCTATCGAGTCGCAAGGGGTCCTTGCACAAGTCGCCTTACTCGTCCAGCGCGGCGAAGGCCTGCTTCAGATCCCAAATGATATCCTCGGCGTTCTCGGTACCGATGGAAAGACGGATCGTGGAGGGCGTGATGTTCTGCTCGGCGAGTTCCTCGGCAGAGAGCTGGGAGTGCGTAGTCGTAGCCGGGTGCACGACGAGCGACTTGACGTCGGCCACGTTGGCGAGCAGCGAGAACACCTGCAGATGATCGATGAACTTCCAAGCTGCCTCCTGGCCACCCTTAATCTCAAAGGTAAAGATCGAGGCGCCGCCACGAGGGAAGTACTTCTGATAGAGCTCGTGATCGGGGTGCTCGGGCAGGCTCGGGTGGTTCACCTTGGCAACGTGGCTGTCGCCGGCAAGGAACTCAACGACCTTCTTGGTGTTCTCGACATGGCGGTCGACGCGCAGCGAAAGCGTCTCGGTGCCCTGGAGCAAGATCCAGGCGTTAAACGGACTGATGCAGGCACCCTCGTCACGCAGCAGGATGGCGCGGACATAGGTTGCGAAGGCGGCGGGACCGGCAGCCTCGGCAAACGAAACACCATGGTAGGAGGGGTTGGGCTCGGCGATCTGGGCGTACTTTCCGCTCGCCTTCCAATCGAAGTTACCGCCGTCGACGATCACACCGCCCAGCGAGGTGCCGTGGCCGCCGATGAACTTGGTTGCGGAGTGGACGACGATGTTGGCACCATGCTCCAGCGGACGGAACAGATACGGGGTGCCGAAGGTGTTGTCGACGACAACCGGCAGACCGTGCTTCTTGGCGATCTCGGAGATGGCGTCGATGTTGGGGATGTCGGAGTTGGGGTTGCCGAGCGTCTCGAGGTAGATGACCGTGGTGTTGTCCTTGATGGCCCCCTCGACCTCTTCCAGGTTATGGGCATCGACGAAGGTGGTCTCGACGCCAAACTGGGAGAGCGTATGCTCCAGCAGGTTGTAGGAGCCACCGTAGATGGTCTTCTGAGCCACCACGTGGTCACCGGCCTGGGCAAGAGCCTGCAGGGTATAGGTGATGGCAGCAGCA
>USCJ01000104.1 GCA_900553215.1 uncultured Collinsella sp. | reverse complement strand
TACCAGCTGTTTTGATATTTCGGATTTCTGTATGGTCGAGGGTAATCGGTTAAATGTAGTAGATGGGCCCATTTCGTGGCGAACAGTAGGATTCGCGGTCCGGGGCTGCCGGTTTCGGGCTGCCAACCTGGAAGTTGCGGTGACGTAGTTTCAGAAAAGCCCGAATAAGCCTAAATCCAGGAACTGTTTTCCAGCAACTTATTAGTGGGGATGAGGTCTAGTGGAGGGATTGGTGGCGGAGCTTGTCGATGGTGGAGTCGATGCTGCGGCTGCGGGCTTCGGCTGCGGTTTGGCGCTTGTGGCGGTAATCGATCATGCCTTGGATGATGGGCTTGCCAAAGCTCACGACATCATCGTTGTAGATGGCGGTTCGGGCTGCGAGGAGGCAGTCGGTAAAGTCCATATGGGTCTTGCCAAAGAGTTTGACGGCAAGGGCGACAACGGTGGGCTCGTCGACCATGACGTCATCGAGCAGCCTTTTCATGGCCACAGCAATCTCAACTCGGGGAACCTTATAGACGTCGCGCAGCGTGACCACGACGCGCGTGATGATTTCGGGGTAGACGCGAGCGGTGCGCGTGGCGATGACCTTGGCGGCGCGCGGTGACAGAACTTCGTCGTCGTCCAGCAGGTAACGTAGTATGACGGTCTCGTCGATGATGGTGCTACTCATGGATATCTACTTCCTCGGGACCCAAAATCGAATCGTCGCTTTCTGTGGCAAGATACTCAATCCAGGCATTGCGCTCCTCGGAGCGGCGATTGGGGTCCCCATATGCTTTGAGCGATCCATAGGCGGCGGTGCCGTCCTTTGAGCGCACGGCGACCGGCTGAAAGGGGAGCTTGCGCATCAAAATGCTCTGCGCGACAAATAGACGGACAGCCTCGGCGAGCGATGTGCCCATGGCGTCGTAGAGACGCTCGGCATGCTGCTTGTCTTCCTCGCGAATGCGCACCTGCAGGATGGCTCGTTTTTGAGTCGATGACATCACTGGCCTCCCTTAATGAGCGTGCAATATGAATAGTCAAATACAGCTTCGGCTAGTAATTGCCAATCTTATAACAACTACTTTATTGCACTCGAGTAATTGAGTGTGAACATTATTACAAACGTACTACATCCTTCAGAAGCGAGCGTGAAATCTTTGTTGGGCGTACGCGTGTAATACACTCGCTTTTATATCCTATTGAGAATAATCCTAACCAGCCCAAACCCCTGCAATACACCCGTAATGCAGGGCCTATGCTCAAGTTTACCCCCTGCAACTGCGTATATTTAACCTGTATACCGTTGGAGATATTCTACCGAGTGCCTGTTTCGCCGCATGCTCTCGATACGCCGATGCCGGACCACGGGCGGTCTGGGGCAACGTCGACAGGGTCTCTCCGGCATGGGATTCAGGAGGGAGTGAACAACATGGGCAATAAACGAGTCGTAGCCGATTCATCGCGCTGCATTGGGTGCCAAACTTGCATGGCAGCGTGTATCGAGGCACACGACATCCCCGGCAACATTGCCGCGCCGCGTCTGCGCGTGACGCGCACCTACGAGATCTCCGCACCGGTGGCTTGCCATCACTGCGAGGATGCCCCGTGCGCTAAGGCCTGCCCCACGGGCGCCTTGTTCTTTGATCCAAAGAACCATCGCATCGGCGTCAACGAGGACAACTGCATCGGCTGCAAGAGCTGCGTCATGGCCTGCCCCTTTGGCGCCGTGAGCGTGGCGACCACGCAGGTCCCCGTCTTGATGGGCGACGTGCGCGTGGGTTCGCAGACTAAGAGCTTCGTGCTCAAGTGCGACCTGTGCGTGGACCGTCCCGGCGGTCCGGCGTGTGCCGAGGCGTGCCCGACTAAGGGCCTCACCCTGGTAGACGAGGAGCGCCTGGCGGAACTGACCGCCGAGCGTGCCCGCGTCACCATCGAAAACGAGGCGTAGGCGGGCGGCCATACAGGCCCGACGATTGTCAAATACGTACCGATTAATCGGTAGCAGAGAAAGGAAGGAGGGTGTCATGGAGAAGCATAAAGTGATCTGCCCGTACTGCGGCGCCGGTTGCCAGTTTAACCTCCTGGTCCAAAACGGCCAGGTCGTGGGTACCGAACCGCTCAACGGCATCACCAATCAGGGCGAGCTGTGCCTCAAGGGTATGAGCGGCTACGACTTCATCAACGACACCAAGATCTTGACTCCTCGCGTACTGCACCCGATGATCCGTCGCACTAAGGGCGCGGATCTTGAGCGCGTAAGCTGGGACGAGGCACTGGATTTCACCGCATCTAAGATGCAGGCCATAATTGACGAATATGGTCCTAACGCTGTCATGACCACCGGCTCCTCGCGAGGCGGCGGCAATGAGGCGAACTACGTTATGCAGAAGTTTACGCGTGCGTGCATCGGCACCCACAGCGTAGACAACTGCGCCCGTACTTGACACGGCCCTACTGTCCTCGGTCTGATGGACACGGTTGGTTCAGGTTGCATGTCATGCTCCATCCCCGGTATGGAGGATGCGGGCTGCATTTTCCTCTTCGGCTATAACCCTGCCGATTCGCACCCCATCGTCGCAAGGCGTATCGTGCGAGCCAAAGAAAAGGGTTGCAAGATCATCGTCGCCGACCCGCGCCATATCGAAACCGCGCGTATCGCCGATCTCTACCTTCCGATCAAGAACGGTTGCAATGTCGCGTTCCTCAACGCCTTTGCCAACTGTCTGGTCAACGATGGCCTCTACGACAAGGAATTCGTCGCCGAGCACACGAACGGCTTTGACGAGTGGTGGGAGACCATCAAGAACTACCCTCCCGAATCCGTACAGGACATCACGGGTGTCGATCCCGCGCTGATCCACCAAGCTGCCGAGATGTACGCCACGGCGAAGCCTTCTGCCATCATTGGCTGGGGCATGGGCGTATGCCAGCAGAAGCAGAACCTGAAGACGGTGCACACCATCGCCTCCATCGCCTGCGTTGCCGGCCAGATCGGCAAACCCAATTCCGGCCTCGCGCCCGTGCGCGGTCAGAATAACGTCCAGGGCTCCTGCGATATGGGCATGCTGCCCAACCTGTACCCTGGCTACCAGAAGGTCACCGACCCGGCTGTGCGTGCCAAGTTTGCCAAGGCTTGGGGCGTGCCCGAGGAAAAGCTCCCGCTCGAGGAGGGCTATAAGCTCACCGACCTGGGCCACCTGGTCGACGAGGGCAAGGTGCACTGCTTCTACAACTACGGCGAGGACCCGGTACAGACCGAGCCCGATTCGGCCGGAATGCGCCAGACGCTCTCCGAGCTGGACCTGTTCATCTGCCAGGACATCTTTATGACGCAGACGACCATGCTCGCCGACGTCATCCTGCCTGCCACCTCTTGGGGCGAGCACGAGGGTGTCTTTACCGCATCCGACCGTAGCTTCCAGCACTTTGACGCGGCCGTTCCGCCCAAGGGCGAGTGCCGTCACGACTGGGAGATCTTCGCGGACCTGTCCACGCGCATGGGCTACCCCATGCACTACGACAACACCGAGCAGATCTGGAACGAGTGCATTAGCCTGTGCCCCAACTTTGTGGGCGCAACCTACGAGAAGATGGCTCCCGAGGGCGGCTACGCCCAGTGGCCGGTCAAGAGCACCGATGTGAACGACCACGGCACGGCCGACATGTTCGCTGGTGGCAAGTTCACCACCAAGGACGGCCGCGCGAACCTGATGGCGCACGACTGGGAGGCGCCCTCCGAGCTTCCCGACGATGAGTACCCGCTCATCCTGTGCACCGTCCGCGAGGTCGGCCACTACAGCTGCCGTTCGATGACCGGCAACTGCAAGACGCTGGCGCTGCTTGCCGACGAGCCCGGCTTTGTCCGCATGAATCCCGCGGACGCCCAGGCGCGCGGCATCAAGAACGGCGACATCGTCTCGATTCACAGCCGTCGCGGCCAGGTATATAGCCGCGCCGACGTGAGCGACCGTATCAACAAGGGCACGGTCTATATGACCTACCAGTGGTGGATCGGCAAGTGCAACGAGCTGACCATTCACAAGGTCGACCCGGTCTCGCATACGCCCGAGGACAAGTTCTCCGCCTGCCAGGTCGACGCCATTGCCGACCAGGTCTGGGCCGAGGGCGAGGTCGAGCGTCAATACACCGAGCTCAAGCAGGCTCTGGTGGACGCCGCCGCTCCCCAAGACGTTGAGCCCGGCGCCGCCAAGTTCGACGACGAGACGCACAAGAATCAAATCGTGTAGTCCCGTTCTCGTTGGCTTTTTGGGCCGGGCGTCCCGTACGTTCGGGAGCCCGGCCCGTTATTTTGAAAGGAAGTGGGGATGAACCGCTTCATCGACATCAACCCGGAGAGGTGCATCGGCTGCGGAACATGCCAGTCCGCCTGTGCCGACGCCCACCGGATGCAGGGTCTTCAGGATACGCCGCGCCTGGCGCTCGTGAAGACCGGCGGTATTTCGGCCGCCCTTGCCTGCCACCATTGCGAGGGTGCCCCCTGCGCCGAGGTTTGCCCGGTGAATGCCATCGAGCACGATGGCGATCGCATCCACGTCAAGGAGCAGGAGTGCATCGGGTGCAGGCTGTGCGCCATCGCGTGCCCCTTCGGAGCCATCCATCCCGATGGCACGTCTATCGCCGGTGTCGCAGGCATGTGCGACCCGACGCCTTCGTATCCTAAGTCCCTGAGCAGCCTGCTTACGTGGGCTCCCGGCCAGTACACCTGTGCTGTCAAGTGCGACCTGTGCGCCTTCGATCCGGACGGCCCGCATTGTGTGGCGGCGTGCCCCACCAAGGCGCTGACCGTCATGGGCGGCGCGGCCGATCGCGAACTCGACGAGGCCAAGCGCCTGCGCTCGATCGAAAACGGTCCGTCCGTCGACGTTACCGCTGTGGCCCAGGGTCTGTCCGAGAAAGCAGAAGGGAGCGTAAACAATGGATAGCATGACGCTGTTTATCACATCGCTTGCCGTCTCGTGCATCGGTGCGCTCGCCTCGATTCTGCTGATCAAGGCCGATAACGCCGCCAAGACCGCCGGCTGCCTGATCGGCGCCGTCGCGGCCGTGCTGTCGTTCATCGCGGGCCTCGAGGCCGTGCTTGGCGACGTTTCGTCCCTCAACACGGTCTTCTTCTTCCCGTTCGCCCGTCTCGAGCTCTTGCTTAACGGCCTTGCGGGCCTGATCGTGGTCCTCATCTCGATCCTCGCCTTTGCGGGCTTCATCTACGGTCTGTCCTACTTCGACGAGTACCCGGGCAAGGTCGGGCGCGCCGGCTTCTTCATGAACACCTTCGTCGCCTCGATGATGCTCGTCATCACCGCCGACAACGTGTTCTGGTTCCTGGTCGCCTTTGAGCTCATGTCTCTCACGAGCTACTTCCTTGTCGTCATTGAGGAAAACAAGAACTCCATCAAGGGCGGTTGGCTCTACTTCGTCATCGCGCACGTGGGCTTCGTCCTCATCATGGCGAGCTTCCTGCTCATGACCAACGGCGTGGGCGGTTCCTTCAGCTTCAGTGATTTCCGTACGC
>USCJ01000103.1 GCA_900553215.1 uncultured Collinsella sp. | reverse complement strand
ACACGGAGAGAGGAATGGGAATGTATCAGGGAGTCAACGCTTCCGAGGGCATCGGTATCGGCACCGTCATGGTCGCCGTCGATCCCGACTTGACGTTTGAGCCGCACGAGGTTGCTGATTCGGCAGCAGAGAAGGAGCGCTATCAGACCGCTCTTTCGGTCTTCTGCGAGAAGACCCAGGCTCAGGCCGACCACATGAAGGAGACGGTGGGCGAGGCCGAGGCCGAGATCATGAGCGGACACATTGTCCTGGCTCAGGATCCGGGCATGACCGACGCCATCAACGCCGCCATTGACGGCGGCACCTGCGCCGAGCAGGCGCTCATGGACACCTCGACCATGTTCGAGAACATGTTCCTGTCCATGGACGACGAGATGTTCCGTCTGCGCGCGGCCGACATCGCCGACATCCGTACCGGCATTCTGGCCGAGTTGCTGGGTAAGGAGGTCGTCGACCTCTCCGTCCTGCCCGAGAACACCGTCGTTGTCGTGCACGACCTCACGCCGTCCATGACCGCCACGATCGATAAGGCGCACGTTGCCGGTATCGTCACCGAGACTGGTGGCCGCACGTCGCACTCCGCAATCATTGCGCGCGCCCTCGAGATCCCGGCTGTCCTTTCGGTTTCCAACAGCTGCACCGCACTGCGCAACGGCATGACCGTTGTCGTCGACGGTGGCAAGGGTATCGTCGAGGCCGATCCCGATGAGGAGACACTCGCCGCTTACACTGCCAAGGCCGAGGCTTTCGCTGCCGAGAAGGCTGCTCTCGAGGCCTTCCGAGGCAAGCCGTCCGTGACTGCCGACGGCATCAAGAAGATCATTGCCTGCAACATCGGCAACCCCGATGACGTGCCCAACGCGCTCGATCACGACGCCGAGGCTATCGGCCTGTTCCGCTCTGAGTTCCTGTTCATGGACTCTGCTGAGCTTCCTTCCGAGGAGGAGCAGTTTAACGCCTACCGCAAGGTTGCCAGCGCGCTCAAGGGCGCTCCGGTCATCATCCGCACGCTCGATGTTGGTGGCGACAAGGAGATTCCGTACCTGCACATGGTCAAGGAAGAGAACCCCTTCATGGGCTTCCGCGCCGTGCGTTACTGCCTGGCCAACCCCGACCAGTACAAGGTCCAGCTCCGCGCCTTGCTGCGCGCTAGTGCCTTCGGTGACGTCAAGATCATGATCCCGCTCGTCACTTGCGTCGAGGAGGTCTTGGCTGTCAAGGAGCTCGTTGAGCAGTGCAAGGCCGAGCTGACCGAAGAGGGTCGCAAGTTCAACGAGAACATCGAGGTCGGCATCATGGTCGAGACGCCTGCCGCCTCGCTGCTCGCCGACCGCCTGGCCGAGGTCGCCGACTTCTTCTCCATCGGCACTAACGACCTGATCGGCTACACCATGTGCGCCGACCGTGGTAACGACACCATCTCCAACCTGTACCAGGTTTACTATCCCGCCGTGCTTCGCTCGCTCAAGAACATCATCGAGAGCGGCGCGAAGGCCGGCATCATGGTCGGTATGTGCGGCGAGGCCGCTGCCGATCCGTTGCTCGAGCCGCTGCTGATCAGCTGGGGCCTGGAGGAGTTCTCGATGAGCGCTCCGTCCATCCTGCGCGCCCGCAAGACCATCAGCCAGTGGACCAAGGCCGAGTGCGACGAGCTCGCCGAGAAGGCGCTCGCCTGCAACACCGCTGCCGAGGTCAAGGCACTGCTCGAGTCCGCAGCTCGCTAATTTGGTATCAGAGGTAACCGCGTGGTTGGAATGGGCCGGCCACGCGGCCCTCACATATACAGGGGGTACTGTAAATGTTCTACACGCTAACCGCTAACCCGGCTGTCGACATGACGGTTTCGAGCTCTCCGCTCGAGCCCGACGAGAACGTCCGCACCGGCTCGGCTAGCTACACGGCTAACGGCAAGGGCCTCGACGTGTCCTTCGCCTTTAAGAAGATGGGCGTCGACACCGTCGCTCTCGGCTTCTTCGCCGGCTTCACGGGCAAGTTCATCGTCGAGGAGGTCATGAACCTGGGTTGCCTCTGCCGCCCGGTCTGGACCGACGGTATCACGCGCATCAACACCTACGTCAACGATGGCCAGCACGAGTACGGCATCCTGAACCCGGGTGCTCCGATCACGCCGCAGCACCAGGAGGAGCTCTACAACATCCTGGGCGATCTTGAGTGCCTGATCGTCTCCGGCTCCGTGCCTCCCAAAGCTACGCCCGACTTCCTGGCTCAGGTCATGGAGCACGCTCAGGCCCGTGGCGCCGACGTCGTCCTGGACCTGTCCTCCGACAAGCTCAAGGAGCTCGCTCACAAGAAGCCGCTGCTCATTAAGCCGAACCATCACGAGATGAAGGCTATCTTCGGCGTGCCGGTCGACACCGACGACGAGGTCCGCGTTGCCATGAAGCTGGCTCACGAGGCCGGCGTCCAGAACGTGCTGCTCACCCGTGGTAGCCGCGGTGACGCTTACTTCTCCAACGGCGAGGACATCTGGTATGCCAAGCGTGAGTTCAACATCAAGCTTGTCTCTTCCGTCTGCGCCGGCGACTGCACCCTCGCTGCGTTCCTGCACAAGTGGTACAGGGATCGCGACAACGTCGAGGAGGCCATGAAGCTCGCTATGGCCACCGGCGCCAACGTTGCTGAGTCCGTCGGCATCGGCGACTTTGGTCACGTCGACGAGTACAGCAAGCGCGTTGCTGTCCGCAAGCTGGATCGCAAGTAAGCGAAACGCGACATATTCTTGCGCATGCGGCGCTCCGGTTTCGGCCGGGGCGCCTTTTTTGTTCCGCCACGGGGGAGAGGAGTCCTGCCGTACTTCATCGCTTCCACACCGTTCACCGAGTTGTTGTAGCCTTTTGCCGAAGCGTGGAATATACTTTCATTAACACGTTGCTTCGTGAAAGGAACATTCATGATTTACACGCTTACTGCAAATCCCGCTATTGACTACAACATCTCCTGCGATGGCCTGTCCGCCAACACCGTTACCCGCACCCGTAACGCTGTCTACACCCCCAACGGCAAGGGTCTCAACGTTTCGTTTACGCTCGACCACTACGGCGTCGACACCACGATCCTGGGCTTCTTCGCCGGCTTCTCGGGTGAGTATATCGTTAAGGGCGCCGAGGCCCTGGGCGTTCCCGTCAAGCCCGTGTGGACCGACGGCATCACGCGTGTCAACGTGTTCCTCAATGCCGGTCCCGACACCGAGTACAACATGGTCAACGCCGGTGCCGCCATCAACGAGGCCAACGAGCAGGAGATGTTTGAGCTGATCGATTCGCTCGAGGACATGACCTGCCTGGTCATTAGCGGCTCGCTGCCCCCCAACACCTCTGAGGGCTTCCTGGCCGAGGTGCTTCGCCGCGTTAAGGCAAAGGGCGCCGAGTTCGTGCTCGATATTTCGAGCCATCAGTTGGCCGACCTCATTGCTATGGAGCCGCTCCTCATTAAGCCTAACGACGACGAGCTGCTCGACATCTTTGGCATTAAGGTGAGCGGCGGCGACGATGAGTCCGTCAAGGCTGCCATGGCCGAGCTGCATGCCAAGGGCGCCAAGAACGTGCTGTTGACCCTGGGTGGCGCCGGCGCGTACTTCTCAAACGGCGAGCACATCTGGTTTGCCAACCGTACCTTTGAGGTCAAGCTGCTGTCGACCGTTTGCGCCGGTGACTCTTCGCTGGCCGCCTTCCTGTCCGTGTGGCACGACGCTCCCGAGCGCGTCGAGGACGCCCTGCGCCTCTCGATGGCCACCGGCGCCAACGTGGTCGAGTGCCCGGGTCTGGGCGATTTTGCCAAGGTCGATGAGTATCAGAAGGGTATTGCAATTCGTCAGGTTTGCTAGTTCCGGCACCTTGCCTGAATAGTTCAATTATTTCGCATCCGTCTTAGACCAGGACGGATGCGTTTTTGTTTATCGGACTTGCGTGTGCAGTGGAGGCTGTTTCTTGCTAGACTTCTTGCAGACGCAATCGATAGCCAATTTGATAGTCGCAGGAGGCCATAGGCATGTGCAATGTTTCGCTCAACGGTACGCAGCCGACCGATGCCTCTATCCGTGTCCTGCGTGCGCTTGAGGCAGCAGGTCTTGAGGCTTGGTACGTGGGCGGTTGGGTACGTGATGCCCTGATGGGACGCCCCAGCCACGATGTTGACATGTGCTGCAGCGGCCTGTGGCAGGAGTCCAAAGAGGCGCTCGAAGCGGCTGATATTGCCGTGGTTGAGTCGGGCATAAAATTTGGCGGCATCACGGCTATTTGCGATAATGAGCGCATTGAGGTCACCACCTACCGCCTAGACGGCTTTTACACCGACGGCCGCCATCCCCAGAGTGTGGAGCGTGCGGCGTCGCTTGAGGACGATCTGGCGCGTCGTGACTTTACCGTTAACGCTATGGCCTGGCATCCCGAGCGTGGTCTTGTCGACCGCTACGATGGTCAGGGCGACCTAGACCGCAAGCTCATCCGCGCCGTTGGAGATCCCAAGCGTCGTTTTAACGAGGACGCGCTTCGCATGCTGCGCGCGGTGCGTTTTGCCTGCCGTCTGGATTTTATGATCGAGCCTAAGACTAAACAGGCGCTTGCCGAGTGCGCGCCGCTGCTCGATGCTGTGGCGCGCGAGCGCGTGGGCATTGAGCTCGAGGGTATCCTTTCGACCGGCCATGGGGGAGACGCGATGCTGCGCTACCCCGAGCTTGTTTGCGCCGCCGTGCCCGAGCTCGCGTCCGCTCGCGGGTTTGATCAACGCAGCGTCTATCATGCGTTTAACGTCTACGAGCATATCGCCCGCGTGCTGACGGTGGCAGGGGAGCTGGCGCTGTGCGACGGCGTCGCGCCCTCGTCGAGCCTTATGTGGGCTGCGTTTTTGCACGACGTTTCCAAACCCGAGTGCTTTACGGTCGATCACGACGGCAGCGGCCACTTCTACGGTCATCCCGAGCTCGGCGCCAAGAAGGCGCGTGTCATCATGGATCGCCTGGCGCTCTCGCACGATTTGGTGCGCGATGTGTGCCTGCTGATCAAATACCATGACAAGCCGCTGCGCCCCGAGCGCTCCTGCCTGCTCAATATGATGCGCGCGCTTTCGGGCGAGGGTGTCGATACGCCGCGTCTGATGGACGAGCTCATGGACCTTAAGCGTGCCGACACGCTCGGCAAGGCGCCCTCGTGCTTCTATTACGTCGAGACGATCGAGGAGATGCGTACGCTCGCCCACGATCTGCTGCAGGCGGGGGAGCCCTATACACTCAAGATGCTTGCCATCAATGGTGGCGATCTGATCCGCGCCGGCGTCAAGCCGGGGCCGGAGTTGGGGCAGCTTCTCAACGCTGCCCTCGATGCCGTGATCGAGGACAACATCCCCAACAACCGCGAAGCCCTCCTGGCTCATCTCAACTTGAACTAGCTAACCAGTTGACCTGCGCGTTCCATAACCTGCCGACAATTTTTTCGGCAATTTGGAATTTCTTCTTGCGCTGATGTTTTTTGTCCCGTAATATATTTCCTCGCAGCACGGCAGTGCAGATGTCATGTGGCCCGTTCGTCTAGCGGTTT
>USCJ01000102.1 GCA_900553215.1 uncultured Collinsella sp. | reverse complement strand
GCCAGCGGCCAGATGCGGGAGGATATTCTGTACCGGCTCAATACCATCAGCATCCAGATCCCGCCCTTGCGGCGGAGACTGGACGATATCCCCCTTCTGGCGGCGGCATTTGTGGAGAAATACAGCGCCGAAATGGGCAAACAGGTAGCGGGCGTGGCGCCGGAGGTGACAGCCTTCCTCATGAACCGCAGCTGGCGAGGCAATGTCCGGGAGCTGGAGCACGTCATCGAATCTGCCATGAATGTGGTAGAGGACGGCCAGACGGTGGAGCTGGAGCATCTGCCGATCTACCTCAGCGAGGTGGATGAGCTGGAGGAGGATACCCCGGAGCATAGCCCACGGGAGGCGGTGTCCCTCAACGAGGCATTGGCCGCC
Organism: uncultured Collinsella sp.; assembly: GCA_900553215.1. Taxonomy (GTDB): domain Bacteria; phylum Actinomycetota; class Coriobacteriia; order Coriobacteriales; family Coriobacteriaceae; genus Collinsella. The sequence goes on along the minus strand of USCJ01000102.1, from coordinate 5,288 downwards.
TACGAGAAGAAGCTGATTTTAGCGGCCATGAAGGCCAGCAACTGGAAGATCGTGGACGCAGCGGCCCGGCTGCGGATCCCACGCACCAGCCTGCAGTATAAGCTGGAAAAATACGATATCAAGCGACGGTAATTCGTCATATTGGAGACGGATATCCGTCGCTTGAAGAGCGCAGGGACAGACCGGCCGGTTTGTTCCTGCGTTTTCTTTGTATAGACTGTGCAAGATTAACGCATAAATCCGGCAAAAGAAGGACGGAATTACCGAAATAAACGGCGGAGACAGCAAAATTGCCGGAAAGGGGAGAGACATCCTGCAGACCGCCTGTGGCCGGCGGTGACAGGAGCTCCTGACTGAAGTGCAGAAAAATAGCGGGAAAGCAGCGACGGAAATCCGTCATTCGGCAAGGAGAACATGGCAGCGGAGGGCGCTGCCTGCGGTGGAGTGAAAACGGCCCCTCCCGTGGGGGAGACCCTTGGGGCATAGTGACGAAACGAGACGGGAAAATATGTCGTATTCGGCAAAGGGAATATCGGCGGTTTTGGCATGGGGCTTGGCTCTTAATTTGGCGGGTGCAGACGAATGGCCGGTTAGTCCTGCGCCTCGCTGACGGCGACCACCGTCAGCCTGGTTTCGTCAACGGTAAAAGACACGTCGAGCCCGGCGTATGCCAAGTGATAAACACGGTTTGGCTCGTGCTTGCTACCCGCGCGGCGCGGATCCTGGCGAAGGACCTCGACCAAGCCGGGGAGCTTTGCAGGTGGGACCATATCCTGCAGCGCTTGCGGAAACTCGACGTCGAGCTCTTGCCACGGAGCATCCTCAATCCAGCCGCCGGTCGCATCCGGGTGGCAGTCCGCAAACGGAATGTAGGGCTTAATGTCGTAGATGGGCGTGCCGTCGCGCAGATCGGCCCCCAACACATGAATGATGGGACCATCGTCAGTGAGCTCGACACGATCGAGCTTGACACAGGTGAGCCCGATGGGATTAGGGCGAAACGGACTGCGCGCGGCAAACACGCCCACACGCTCGGCTCCGCCCAGACGCGGCGGACGCACGGTTTTCGACCATTTTGCGTTGGTGCCGGACCTGTCCTGCGTTTTGGCATCGGCGGCTATGTCCTTAGCCGTGCCGCCGGGCGTGCCGTTTTCGAAGCGCCAGAGCAGCCATAGGTGAGAGAAGGAGTCCAGACCCTCAACCGCTGCGTTGGAGGCAAATTCCGGCTCAAAAACGATGCGTCCCTGCAGGTGAGGCGCCAAAAAGCTGTTGCGCGGGATGCCGAACTTCTGCGGCAGGTCGGTATGTATGTGTGCGATAGGTTCCATGTCGGTCATTGTACGGCATGGAGGTGTGGGACGTTACGCGCAATTCTTCGCCGCGGTCCCCCGTCGTGCAACCAACGGTTGCTTGGAAGGGCGCCCGCCGCCGCTTATGCTTAAGCCATCAACCAGCAGAAAGGAGCCGTTATGGCCTTCGCAGAAAAGCTCATCGCTGTCCGTCGCGCCCATCACCTAACCCAAGAGCAGCTCGCCGCCAAGCTCTTCGTCACACGCCAAGCCATCAGCCGTTGGGAGCGCGGTGCGGTCACACCGGGCATCGACATGATGAAGCTCATTGCCGCTGTGACCGGCGAGCCCCTGTCTCACCTGCTCGAAATGCCCGAGCACTACTGCCAGAGCTGCGGCATGATACTCACGCCCGACGACTGCGGTACCGATGCTCACGGCGCCACGACCGACCATTACTGCAAGTGGTGCTACGACCACGGCAAGTACACCTACGAGACCACGATGGAGGCAATGATCGAGGACTGTGCCCCGCGCCTGGCACAAAACACCGGCATGTCGCTCGACGAAGCCGTCTCGCTTATGGGCGCTGTCCTGCCACAACTGGAGCGCTGGCGTACCGTGCAGGAAAACGAGGAGCGCTACGGTGCCGAGGCGCGGGCGCGCTATGACGATGAGGCTATCGATGCAGCAAACGAAACGTTACTGGACATGGATCCTCAGACATGGAACGACATGAAGGAACTTGAACGCGCTATTCTGGGCCAGCTCTCGATCGCCATGAGCGTTGGCGACCCAGAGAGCAACGAGGCCCGCAAGCTTGTCGCAATGCACCGTCGATGGATTGGCCTTAACTGGGGACGCGAACCCCAAGACGAAGCATACCTGAGCCTCGCCCACGGCTATCTTGCCGATCAGCGCTTTATCGACTACTACGACAAGCCCTGCGGCACCGGAGCCACGGCGTTTCTGGTCCATGCCATCGAGTCGTCGTTGACGCGCGCATAGACTGCGGCGGCTTTGGGTATCTCAACCGAAACCTCAACCGATTGGAGACCTATGGCTACTGATCACAAGCTCGAGCTGTACGTTATGACCGGCTGCCCGTATTGCATAAAGGTCAAGCGCTTTTTGGCGGATAACGGCGTGACCATCCCTGAGCGCAACATCTCGACCGACCCCGATGCCGAGCAGACGCTCATCGCCGTCGGCGGAAAACGCCAGGTTCCCTGCCTGTTCATCGACGGCAAGCCACTCTACGAGTCGAGCGACATCATCGCGTGGATACAGAAGAACCTGCTCTAGCGTTCTATTGCGGTCGGCCGGCCCCAACGCACAAACCCATACGGCACAAACATGTACGTCAGCATCCAAAGTCGACATTTTTCGACATCTTTGGATGCTGACGTACAGCTATTTTTGGGCAATCGTTGGGGACGTTCTTAAATGACTAGTCGTTAAAGAACGTCCCCAACGACTAGTATCGATTTAATAGAACATACGTTTGCTTTTTATGCTATACTCGCCTCAAGGCATGAGAATGGTCGAGAGTTCCCGCGGAGGTCCCCAATGACACGCTGGAGCGAGCCCGGTAAGTAAGATCGGTGGTTACCGCACTCGTCCATCTCAGACAGGCTGCGCTCCTGTTCGTCGTCGCCGTCAAAGAACGACACTCACAACCAAACGTTTCCGTTATCCGTGAGCCACACAGGAGTGCATCGTTATGGCAAAAAAGATTCCAGCCTTTACGTCCGACACCGTATCAAGCGCCTGCTCAGATATCAGCAAGATCGTTGAAGCCAAGAGTCTCAATCAAAAGAGACTCGATCATGAGACTTCGTTAGAGGGGCGTTGCTCATTGGGCGCCGCCTCGAACAAGAGACTGCCGGATACCCCATTACTAATCTCAAAGGACTGCTCTCCCCCGTCGGCGGCCATCTACACAAGCACTATGGCCCCCGCCTAGGACAATCCTATCTCGCACGCTGCATTAAGTTCGCTCGCGCCGTTCCCAAATACGCACCTTTTCGATCAGAGCTTGACCTAGCCCACTATGAGGCACTCGCTCGCGTCACAAACGAGTACCTGCGTCTTGAGCTCATGAACGTCGCGGCCGACAACAGGTAGCCCTCATCGCACATCGCGCTTCACGCCAGATACCAGAATCCACAAGATGCTCCAAGCAACAGAGAATTCCGCGAGCTCACAGCGAACCAGGAAGTTTGGCGCTTTGCCCGCGCTTATACAGATGCCTGCGGAATCATTTCGCTCGAGAAGTTTGTTGAGCTTTACAATTCTTGCGCTCCCGAACCAGTCTCGATATTCGAAGTAAATGAAACTATTTGGAAAATCAAAGAGGAGTCGGGGCGCATCGACAACCCCTGCATACTTTCCAAGGACGGAGAGCTGTACCTCATAGCGCCGGAACTAGACGACACGGTCGAAAATAACCCTTATTACTACGACGACTACGGATATTCCTATCGAAGATACGAACGCCATAGCGAGTACACCCAAGAAATGCGCTCGTTACGCGAGCGACGTGTTCAGAGCAGGAGGGCGGCCATATTCACTGGCCATAAGCAGCATCCAATCGAAAAACTAGACTATGAGGACATCGTCTGTGGATATGCCAGCTACACACAATCTGTTAATAATCTCAAATTGTATATCTTGAATGATTCCAAGCTGGGTGCCGCAAGCCTTCACGCAAGAGAGGACGAGTTCGATTTCATCATGGCAAAGCTCTTGCGTTCTATTGGTCCCAACGGCATGCCGACAGCACAACAAACAACCGAAGATGCCGAATTTTTATTGATCGTCGTACGACCCGATTTTTACAAACAAGCGGAGATAAACAAGGTCTCCAAGCTCCTCGCAATAGTCTATGAAAACACTCCCCTCTGGGAGTTCAACGGACGCTCATACACCGAGCTAAAGAGCGAAAAAACGCTAGAGCCTCCGGTGCCAACTTTGCAACGAACAGTCCAACCAAAACAGGCTGCTTAACCTAATTAACTGCTTGTATTTTTGTCTACAAAACTGTATACATAAAGAGAGGTCCATATGGAGCTCATCGCAATCCACCCCCATGCCCTCAAACACGGGCTGACAGAGACGGATATTATATGCGCCTGGAACTCCGCTTTTGCATGGTTCAGGCGTGATCTTGAAAATGGAGGCATCGATTACGTTCTCGTTGGACTTGATGGAAGAAGCCGCCTCATGGAGCTCATTGCTCGATGTTGCCCCGACCGAGATGGTTACATCATTTACCACGCCCTTGTCCCTCCTACGCGCAAGGTGCTCAGGGAAATCGGAATCGATCGATAGGAGGCGCTATGGACGCTAAACAGCTCGAAAAGATGATGGGGTTTGCTCCCGGTGAGCTAGAAAAAGCCGCAGCGGCATACGAAAAAGATGAGTGGCCGAAGGGCCACACCGTCAAGTTGGGAAGGCCGCCGATTTCCGATGAACCAAGCGTTGTTTTATCGGCACGTGTGGGCGAATCGGTTCTTGAAGCATTTGACGCAAAGGCAAAGCGCCATGGGCAAACGCGCACGGAGCGACTCAGGGAACTCATTACACTCGATGCAATGATTGCCTAGTCCCCTGCCGAACCAAACATGTACGTCAGCATCCAAAAACGATATTTTTCGACATCCTTGGATGCTGGCGTACAGTTTTTTGCATGGGTCCGGCACAGGCGATCCGTTCTTCTCCGTCCCCAAGGGATCATTTAGCCACAAAAGCGGGCGATGGGCGCAAGCTGCTGCTCGCGAAAGACACGGTCGACAGCAGCACGGTATTCATCGACCTTTTTGGTCTTGCGTACGAGTTTGTGAACGGTCGCGGGATCGGCGAAGGCGCATTTGGCGTACAACCACCACTCCTTCATGCGAAAGACCGCGTTGCCCCCAATCTCGTCCGCATAGGCCGCAAACAGCATGTCATGGAAGCGTTGCAGCTCAGCGGCGGTAGCGGCAGGGTCGCCCTTAA